>CAZPNB010000232.1:0-6009 GCA_964587305.1 uncultured Spirochaetales bacterium
CGACGCCGAACGGGTCGTGAACGGCCTCGAGCGGGCCGCTGGCGTGATAGCCGTAGAGGGTCCGGTTCGGGCCGCCGTCTCGAGCGCATGACGCATCCACCAGGCTGGCTCGATTCGGGTCGGAGTTCGTGCACTCCTCGACCGCCAGCACGCGATCTCCGTCGAGCGAGCGGCGCGTGAGGTCTCCCTTCGCATTCTGCGACCAGGCGACATCGACCCCGTGGAGGCTTCGCGTGTGTCCTTCTGCGACCTCTTCCAACGAGGACCTGTAGTGCGCCAGCGAGCTACCGCGCGGCGTGTCGATCCGAATCGGCCGCCCGAGCGCATCGCGACGCGTGACCCTCGCCGCGGTCTCGAACGCACCCGTCAAGCCGCTACACAGGTCGTCCATCTCACCCGATCCGTTCATTCCGCACGGGAGATCGTAGGTCGTGCGGGAGGTCCGCTGTGTGGGGTCGTGATAGGTGGCGGTGCCCATGAACCGGAGGACGCCGGTTCCGCCCAGCCCCATCGCTCCGGCGTCTCGGATCGTCTTCCACACACCGCCGAAGCCGTCGTCCACCACCGCGGTGCGAATCGCGTCGCGGTCGGCGTTGGTATATCGAAACGTCTCGACGTACGGCGGCGATGCGTGATCCTCGAAGTTCGTCGCGGAAACGAGGACGCGCTCTCCGTCCCCGCCACCGTCGCGAGGGATCGTCCACGTCTCCGCCACCCGGCCGAAGGCATCCAGCACGAGCTCCGTGCGAGGGATGTCGCGGTACCCGGGGTTGATCGCGACCGGGACCCCGAACACGGGGTGCGGCGTGAACAGGGTGACCTTCGCTGGCTGTCCGTCGACGGCCGGGTCGATGCGGCTCGAGAGGACACTGTGGCCCTCGTCGTAGCCGAACTCCGTGACATGATCGTTGGGATCGATCCGGCTGCTCAGGTTTCCGTAGTCATCGTAGAAATACTGCGTCAGGTCCGTGACGGGGGCGCTGCCGTCGCCGCGCGAGCGATGCCGGAGATCCGTCGCGAGGCGCCCTTCGGCGGAATAGGTCCACTCGGACCGGCTCACCCACGTCGAGCGTTGATCCTCGTCGCGCCGTTCCCGAACCAGGCCGAGGATCCAGCGGTTCAGGTTGGCGGCTTCGGGCAGCAGGATGCGGATCGTCTCGGTCGACGGGCGCACCGTGTGGATCTGCGTCAGGAAGTTGTACCCGTAGCCGTCGTCGTAGAGAAAATCCCGCGTCAGCAGCGCACCGGAGGCGCCGCCGTACTCGTTCGCGCTCTGCTCCTGGGCGAGCCGCGCGAGGTAGACGCCGGGGATCGTTCCTGGAATCACGGCGCCTACGTGTTGCCAGGTCGCCTCGTAGCGGTGGACGATGGCTCCTGCGTCCTTTACCAGGCGCCTTGCCGTGCGCCCGGTTCGGCCGAGGTCCTGGTGGAAGTACTCCTCGCTCGTGGAGCCGATCGCGGAGCCGCCGGGGTGCGTGCGCTGCACGACGCCGAAGCCGAGGTCGGAGCGCAGCTCTGGACTGAAGCGCGGATGGGCGTAGCGATAATCGGTGATGTCTCCCGGCGCCGCGATGTTCGGCCCGGTGACTGTCACCCTGGAGACGACGGCGGTCGGCCGCCAGAGCGCCGCGGGACCCGCGTCGCCGGCCCAGGGCACCGCGACGGGATCAGCGGCAGCGGCCTCGAGCGCGGGGTCCCGCTGCCAGGACATCGAGGTGTACTCGATCTCCACGTGGCCGCCTCGGCCGCTCTCCAGCGTCCGGAGCAGATCGCCGTGGCGCGACTGCGAGAGAAAAGCCCGAAGGTCGCCCACGACGTCGTCGGCACCGTCGCCGTTGATGTCGAACGCCTCCCATCGCGCGAAGAAAGCGCAGACCGGGTGGATCCCCCCGAGCGGATTCGGGGCGTAGCAGCCGTACTGCACCGGGTTCTGCGGGTTGCAGACACACCCGAAGTTGACGTCGAAGCGCCCGTCGCGCTTCCAGACACCAGGACTGGCGCCCGAGACATTCGGATCGTGAATCCACGACGGCCAGGAGTTCGAGGGCCGGAGAACGTGATCGATGCCGACGAAGTCGGGGAAGCCATCGCCATTGAGATCGGCGAGCTGTCCGTACGCAACGAACTCCTGGTGGCCGTAGTCGAAAGGACCTGCCAATGGAGCCGGGGGCCGGTACGCCGCCGCCTCGGGGCAGGGACTCCCGACATGGGGCACGTCCCCTGGCTCGGAGGCGCACCACGCGCTGGAGGCCCACCCCGACGAGCCTCCGCCGGTGTTGAGGAACGCGCCGCTGGATCCGCTGACGGACCAGACCACGTCGGCCAGTCCATCTCGATTCAGATCGGCCAGTCGCACTCCGCTATCGCTTCGATAGGTGTTCGGCGCGCAGGAGGGGAAGTCGATCGAGATGCTGTAACACGAGAAGGAGAGATGGGTCCCCCCCGGATAGTGTTGGAGGCCAGCATGGACCAGGCCAAAGCTCGACGACGGCCCCGCTTCGAACGGAAGGTCGTACTGCGGCGCGCGCTGCCAGCGCTGCGGAGCCCCCGGCTCCGGCTTCTGGATCCAGACGTGGGTCCGCGCCGGGTTGTTCGCGTCTCCTGAAAAGTAGGGCGCGCCGGTCGAGAAGGAATCGGGCAGGTCTCGTTCGAGCACGGCGAGGTCGAGGTATCCGTCGCCGTTGAAATCGGCGAACTGGGGGGCCAGGTCGATCATGTTCTGGCAGACCGCGTTCTTGTAGGCCTCTCCGTACCCGATATACGCCGGGTACATTTCGAATCCCCAGAGGCTGCGATTCGCGCAGGGGTTGTCGGGATTGACACCGGAGAGCAGCTCGGTCGTCGGCTCGTCAACCTCCGTCTGGTAGGTGCTCTTGACGATCACCTCCTCGAACGGCGGCAGACCCGCCGCGAGCACCGCGTCGTTCACCCAGCCGGCACCGGTGTTGCGGAAGACGACGGAGACGGTCTCTCCTGAGAGCCGTTCAGGCTCCGCGAGCGGTGTCCCGGGGTTGTTGCAATCGAAGTGGCGGGTGACTCCGCTCACGCGAGTCGAGACCACGAGATCCGCGAGGCCGTCGGAGTCGAGATCCGCCATCTTGACGCTGGGGAGCGGCTCGAACCAGCCGGCGGAGGGAGCGCCGTTGCTCTCCCACAATTCTCCCAGGCTGCTCGACTGGGCTCCCACACCCCGGGAGAGCAGCTCCTGAGACAGATTTGCCTGCCGGGTCGTCAGGGTCGCCGAGCACATCGCGTACATGGAATAGGTGTCCCACCACCCGCCGTTCACCGGGATCCCGATCTGCGCCGGGATCTGCTGGTACTCCCAGCGCGGCTTCGGGTACGTCAGGCTCTGGAACGAGCCTCGGTACTGTCCGGCGATCGCGGACGACGACGAGAACCCGGTGCCGGTGTTGACCAGGACGCGAATGTCATACGCGGGGTAGATGTTGTTCTGGGTCAGCACCTCGACCCGGTCCAGGAGACCGTCCCCATTGAGGTCGCCGATCAGCACCGGAAAACTGTTCCGCCAGAGATCGCCCAGCGCGCTGTTGTAGTTTCCGAACGGAACGCGATAGGCATCGTCGCTCGAGAGCTGCAGAGCGACGTCCGAAGCGTCGCGGTAGCGGAAGGTTCGCGGCGGCAGGCCCAGACCCACGCAATCCTGGACCGGATCGGCGGCCGTGCAGTCGGTGCCGAACTCCTGCACCCACGAGAGACGGGACCGATCGGTGGCGTAAGTGACATCGCCCGGCAGCGCGTAGCCGAACACATAACGCCGGAAGATCCCGCCGTTGCTGACGACCTGGATCTCTTCGAGGCGGCGCGTGAGGTGGCGCTCGACGCCGCCCGAGAACACCAGGTGAGCGTCCGGGCGGGCCTCGTAGATGAACTGGATCTCGCGCTCGTCCGCGGTCGGGCCGTAGTGAACGCTCTCGAGATACGCCTCGCCGAGATCGGTCGTCCGATCGTAATCGAACCAGATCCTGTTCTGGAAGGGATCGACCATGAACTGCAGCAGCCAGCGCGCCGTGTGCCCGCCTTGTTGAACCCGGTGGCTCGCGGATTGCCCGAAGTAGAGCTTCGTGCCGTTCGGCTGCTCGACAGTCCACCAGCGGTTCGATCCGTCGGAAAGGAGACGGATGCGCTGGAACGATTCCACAACGGTGTGATAGACGTTCGCGGTCGCGGGATCCTTGACGAGCAGCGTGCCACCGAGCTCGTACTTCTGGCAACTCGCGAGATCGGGTGCTCCGAAGCGGTCCGAGCAGCGGATTTCGGGGAGCCCGAGCCCCCAGCCGACGCCGAACGGTCCGTCGCCGGCGCGGCTCGAGTACGAGAGCGCCAGATTGGGCGCGAAGCCGCCCGGCCCCGGCGGGACGGCGATCGGAATCCGGAAGCTCGCCGCGCCGGTGTCCTCCGACACGATCCGGTCGACGGGTTCCCCGCCGCCGGCTGCTGACATCGCAGTGGATGCTGAGACGATCAGGACCATGAAGGTCCGGAAAGGCGCTCGAGGTCGGTGCATCTCGTCACCTCGGCGGAGACCGGCTCCGGTCTTCGCCACCGACCCCTTCCCAGCAGGGCGACCCACGAATGCCGCAGCGCTTGCGAGAGGCCAAGGGCTCGGCGACGTCGGATTGCACAGGTTCGGACTAACCGGCCGGCGGCTCCCGTCGACGCGTGTCGGAAGTCGTTGAATGCCTCCGGCCCGAGATCCCTGCCGCTTCCGCTGGCACGCTGCCTGGGATTTCAGCAGCGAGCGGATCGAGTCTGGGCAGAGATCGCCACAGGTGGGCATCCCGGCCGTGCTGGGCTGCTCTCCTTTGGCACGCGGGTTGCTAAAGCCGCTGCGCAGACGAGTTCGGCGCGCTGCGCCGGACGGCGCACGAACGCTCGCGATCGGATCGCCCGCCCGATGAGCACCGCGCGCGCTTGGCAACAGGAAAGAAGGAGGATGGTCGTGACGTCCAACATCGATCCGCGGAGGCTCTTCAGGGCGGCGCGCTCGCTCCCGGCCCTCACCGCGGGAGCCCTGACCCCTTTGCTCTCCGCCTCGGCCGCCTTCGCCGAGGACGTGGCGCCGGTCGCGATCGACACGGGCGACACCGCGTGGGTGATCGCGGCCTCGGCGCTCGTGTTGATGATGACGCTGCCGGGCCTCGCCCTCTTCTACGGCGGCCTCGTCCGCTCGAAGAACGTGCTCAACGTGTTCATGCAGTGCTTTCTGACCGCCGGTGTGGTGGGCGTGCTGTGGGTGCTGCTGGGCTACAGCCTGGCCTTCGGCACCGGGAACGCCTTCATCGGCGACCTCTCGAAGCTCGGCCTCGCGAGCGTCTCACCCGATGCGACGATCGCCAACTTCGCGTCGCCGCCGCGGCTGATCCCCGAGCTGATCTTCGCGATGTTCCAGGCGATGTTCGCGATCATCACGCCGGCGCTGATCCTCGGCGCGGTCGCCGAACGGATGAAGTTCAGCGCGTACGTCGCGTTCGTCTCGGCGTGGCTCTTGCTGGTGTACTGCCCGATCGCGCACATGGTCTGGTCGGCGGAGGGCTGGATCTTTCAGTCCAGCGCGATCGACTTCGCCGGTGGCCTGGTCGTTCACATGTCGAGCGGGTTCTCGGCCCTGGCCGTCGCGCTCTGGCTCGGCAAGCGCCGCGGCTTCGGGAAGGAGCCGATGGCGCCCCACAACCTGCCGCTGTGCTTGATCGGCGCGGGCCTCTTGTGGGCGGGCTGGTTCGGCTTCAACGCCGGTAGCGCGCTCAGCGCGAGCGGGCTCGCGGCCCTCGCGTTCACCAATACCGGCACCGCCGCGTCGATGGCGGTGGTGACGTGGGCGGCGATCGAGTGGCTGCACCGAGGCAAGCCGACGGCGCTCGGCGCCGCGACAGCCGCCGTCGCGGGCCTGGTCGCGATCACGCCGGCCTGCGGCAACGTGAGTCCGATGGGGGCGATCGCGGTGGGCTTCGGGGTCTCGGTGGTCTGCTACGCCGCCATCACGTTCCT
>CAZPNB010000233.1:0-13447 GCA_964587305.1 uncultured Spirochaetales bacterium
ACCGTGCAGATGGCCGAGCGCTTCTTCGAAGACTACGCGGTGATGCTGCCGCTGATCGGCGATCCAAAGCGTGCGCGCGTCGAGGCCGCGACCAGTGCTCTGGGAGAGCTGGTCGTGCCCGGCACGCTCGGCATCGCGACCGACGTCGCGGGGCTGCTCGTGATCCTGGTGACCTCGATCGCGCAGATGCGGGATCTGGCGATCTTCGGCGCGTTCTGGGTGGCGGCGATCGTCGTCACGGTGGAGATCCTGCACCCGATCCTGATCTGCTATCTGCCCGCGCCCGCTTCGCACGAGCGCTACATCCCGCGCGTGATGGAGCGGTTCACGCGCGCCGTCGGCATCGCCGTCACGCATCCGCGCTGGAAGTATGCGATCGCCGCCGCGACGGCCGTGCTGCTCGCCGGCGCCACCGCGATCGCCCTCACCCGGTCGCAGATCGGCGAGGCGACACCGGGCACGCCGCTCTTGTGGCCGGATCACGAGCTGAACGTGGCCACCGCGGAGATCGCGCGGCGCTTCGGCGGCGTCGACTCGCTGGTGGTGTACGCCGACGGCGACCGCCCGAACGCCGCCGCTGACGCCGCCCCGATCCGCACGCTCGAGCGCCTCGAGCGCGCGCTCGCGAGCGAGACGGATCTGCGCGCCGGTGGGTCGATCGTGCCGCTCCTGCGCGAGATGTCGCGGATCGATCACTACGGCGACCCGAAGTGGTCGACCGTCCCAGAAGAAACTGGAACCGTGCGCGCGATGGTTTTTCAGCTGCGCCAGAATGGCCCGCCCGGTTTTCTGCGCCCGTACATGAGCGACGACGGCCGCGACGCGAACGCCGCGTTCTTCTACGCCGACCACCGGGGCGACACCGTGCGCGGAGCGATACGCGCAGCGGAGACATTCATCGAGCAGAACCCGCTCGGCGAGGTCGCGATCCGCCTCGACCGCGACCGCGCCCGGCCGGGCGCGCCGTTCTTCGATCCCGCGAACCTGCTCGACAGCGCCTACTACATGCTCGGCCCGATCCTGCCGGCGCGGCATCACACGCTCTCGGTGCGGATCCGGCAACCGGACGGCAGCTACCGGGATGACCCTGTCCGACACGCCAACGCCGACGGCATGCCCGCGTGGCTGGACGCCTTCCGCGCGGCGGCCGGCTCCGATCGGGCGCGCGGTGACGTCGGCCAGTGGTGGGAGAGCGAGAAGCTCGGCATCCGGGCGATCGAGGTGGACACGACGCAGCTCTTCGTCGATGACACGAAGGCGGTGGACGGCGCGCCGCGCTTTTCGCCGACGAATTCGTGGACGCGCGGCGTCCAGCTCGTGATGGCGGGCGGCAGCATCGGCACACTGGCCGCGATCAACGAGGAGGTCGAGCGCAGCCACGTCGCGAACATCTCGCTGATCTTCCTGGCGATCTTCGCGCTGCACTCGATCACCTATCGCTCGCTGCCGAGTGGCGGGATCATCCTGCTGCAGATCGCGACCGCCACGATGATCTCACTTGCCTACATGGCGCTGCGCGGTGTCGGTCTCAACGTGCACACGCTGCCGGTGCAGTCGGTGGGCGTCGGCATCGGCGTCGACTACGCGATCTACATCGTCGACCGGATCCGCCAGGAGATCGTCCACACGCGCGACATCGACGAGGCGATCCGCCGGGCCGTCCGGACCACCGGCCTGGCCGTCACCTTCACCGCCACCACGATCACCGGCGGCATCTTCCTGTGGATCTTCTCCGACCTGCGCTTCCAGGCCGAGATGGCGTACCTGCTGGTGATCCTGATGCTTTTGAACATGATCGGCGCGATCACCATCGTGCCGGCGTTCTACTCGATCCTGCGCCCGAAGACGGCGACCGCACTTCTCGGTGACTAACCCATCACCACCCGGACGCGGTGCTCCGAACCGTCGTCGGACAACGGGACGAGCGCTGCTCCCGCGAGCAGGAGTCCGTCGAGGCTCGTCTGGCAGACTCCGCGGCAGACCCCCTTCGGATTCTCGACGGTGATCCGATACAGCGCGGCACCGTGGCGATAGGTGATCTCGAAGCCCTCCCAGTGCCGGGGGATGCACGGATCGATGCACAGAGCGGAGCCTTGCTTGCGGAAGCCGAGGATCCGTTCCAGGCCCGCCCGGTAGAGCCAACCGGCCGCGCCGGTGTACCAGGTCCATCCTCCGCGCCCGACGTGGGGCGGTTGCGAATAGACGTCGGCGGCGACGGCGTACGGCTCTCCCTTGTACCGGTCGAGGTTCGCGCGACGGCTCGCATGATGGATCGGGCTCAACAGGTTGAAGAGCTGCGCGGCCTTGTCGCCCTCGCCGAGCATCGCGAAGGCCACGACCGACCAGACCCCTGCATGGGTGTACTGCCCGCCGTTCTCCCGAATGCCCGGGCCGTATCCCGTGATGTATCCGGGATCGCGTGTCGTTCGGTCGAACGGCGGCGAGAAGAGCAGTGCTATGCGGTCGTCGCGTCGGACGAGCCGCTCCTCCATCGACGCCATGGCCTGGCGCGCCCGCAGCGCGTCCCCCGCGCCAGAGAGAACGGCCCACGACTGCGGAATCGAGTCGATCTGGCACTCTTCGTTCTCCGCCGAGCCGAGCGGGGTCCCGTCGTCGAAGAAGGCGCGCTTGTACCACTTACCGTCCCACGCCTCGGCTTCCAGTGCTGCCTGGAGAGAAGCGGCCCGACTCCGCCAGCGTTCCGCACGCGCGGTTTCGCCGCGGTGGTCGGCGATCCGGGCGAACTCTGGCAGGCTCTCGAGCAGGAACCACGCGAGCCAGACGCTTTCGCCCCGGCCCTGGTAGCCGACGCGGTTCATGCCGTCGTTCCAATCTCCCGACCCCATCAGCGGAAGGCCGTGGCTGCCCACGTCGAGGCTGCAGTCCAGAGCCCGCGCGCAGTGTTCGTACAGCGTCGCCCGGTCTTCCGACGGCGTGGGCTCGAAGTAGGCCTCGTGTTGGCCCTCCTCCAGGGCCGGGCCTTCGAGCCACGCCACTTCCTCGTCGAGCACCGCTCGGTCTTCGGTCGTCCGCAGATAGTGGATCACCGAGTACGGCAGCCAGAGGCGGTCGTCGGAGATCCGGGTCCGCACCCCGCGACCCGTTGGCGGATGCCACCAGTGTTGGACGTCCCCTTCCCGGAACTGCCGCGCCGCGGCTCGGAGCAGGTGCTCGCGCACGAGCTCCGGCCTCGCGATCACCAACGCCAGGACGTCCTGGAGCTGGTCGCGGAATCCGTACGCCCCTCCGGATTGATAGAACGCGGAGCGGGCCCAGATGCGGCACGAGAGCGTTTGATAGAGGAGCCAGCGATTGAGCAGGAGGTTGATCGAGGGGTCGGGCGTCTCGACCTGGACCGCGCCTAGCACCTCGTTCCAGTGCTCCTCGACCTCGCCAAGAGTGCCGTCGCAGTCGGTCGCGCGGAACCGTTCGACCAGGGATCGGGCTTCCTCCGGGCCAGCGCCCTCGCCCAGCAGGAACCGCACCTCAACGCGCTCCCCCGGCTCGAGCAAGAGCTTCGTCTGGAGAGCGGCGCAGGGATCCAGGCCCGCTCCCGTCCTCCCCGACAGATTCTCGCCCCGCTCCAGCGACGCGGGATGGTCGAGGCTCGCGTTCCGTCCCAGGAACTCGACGCGGTCGCCGGTCCACGAGGTCTGCCGCCCACCCAGGTCGGCGAACGCGATCCTGTCCGCGAATTCGCCGTTCCACGCGTTCCGCGCAAAAAGCGCCCGCGTCGCCGGGTCGATCTCGGTGACCACGTGAGCCGCCGAACCGCTCCGCGAAACCCCCAGCACCCACTCCGCATAAGCGGTGACCGAGAGCCGACGCTTGCGGTCCGATAAATTCTCCAGGATGAGCCGCGAGATCTTGACGGAGCCCTGAACCGGAACGAACTGCAGCAGCTCCAGCGCGATGCCGTGGGACGTGTGCTCGAAGCGGCTGTACCCCTGGCCGTGCCGGATGATATAGGGCCAAGGCGCTTCGCGGATCGGAAGCGGCGTCGGCCCCCAGACCGTCCCGCTGTGCTCGTCTCGCACATAGAACGTCTCGCCCGGAGTGTCGCTGACGGGGTCATTGGTCCAGGGCGTGAGCTTGTTCTCGCGGCTGTTCTCGGACCACGTGTGGCCCGAGCCCGACTCGGAGACCAGGAAGCCGAAATCCGGATTGGCCACCACATTGATCCACGGAGCCGGAGTCCACTGCCCCTGGCCGAGGACCGTGACGTACTCTCTGCCGCCCCGCGCGAATCCGCCGAGGCCGTTGGCGAACGCGAGATCCAGGGTCGGAGGTGCAACGGCACCGTGCGTCGCGGGTTTTCGCATCCGCGACGGAACCGGCCCGGGCCGCGGCCCTTCTAGCCGGACCACCTGCTCGGACAGCGTGCCGCCGTGCGCGAGAATCACGACGCGCGCCGCCGCGCGCAGCAGGTTCTGGTCCTGCGGTGGCACGCTATCGGCGCGCAGCAGGAATACGCGTCCCTGCTTCCCGGTCTGGTCCTCGCCTGTCGACGACCGGCTCGTGCGCACCATCGCCTCGAGCGATTCCTGGAGACCTTGCAGGTAGGAGGCGGCACTCGCGTTCAGGATCACCAGGTCGGCGGAAAGCCCCTTCAGACGCCAATACTCGTGCGCCCGCAGCAGCTGGCGCACGACTTCCCGTTCTTCGTCCCGTTCGATCCGAACCAGAGCGATCGGAAGATCGCCAGAGATCCCGTAGGGCCAGAGGCCTGACGCGCCGCGGCGGTTCGCGGCCAGTACCTGCGCCGCTGCGCGCAACGTGGGATCGGTGTACAGCAGACGATTGGCCAGACGCTGGAAGAGATGCGCCTCGTCCTGCGTGATCCGCAGGTGGTGCAGCTGGACCTGCGCCTGCGTCCACGCCACCGAGCTCTCCCGCTCGAACGTGGCGGGTTGGCGGTATTTCTGCGCGATCTCGAGCGCCTCGCTCCGCGACGGCGCAACCAGCGTGGTGAACACGAGCCGCACCGTCCCGCCGCGCGGAATCGCCAACCGCTGCCGGAGGCTCACGATCGGATCCAGAACCGTTCCGGATGTGTTCGAGAGCGGTCCCCCGTCGTTCACGGAGAGCGGCGACCGGATCCCGTGGCCCCGGCCCAGAAAGCGCGCGCGGTCGCTCTCGTACTGCAGCGGCTGGGTCGACTCGCCGTCGATCGCGGTCACGTGAGCGAGCCAGAGCTGTGGCTCGTCTGCCGAGCGCGGGCGCCGGGTCGCGAGCAGGGTCTCACGCTCGGCAACGAACTCCGTCTTCACGAACAGGTTCGAGAACGCGGGGTGGGCCTCGTCCGCAGCCTGCGGAGCCAGCACGACCTCGGCATAGGACGTGAAGTCGATCTCACGGTCTCGATTCCCGATGTTGGTTACCGTCAGCTGGCGGAGCTCGGCATCATCCTCGGGGGAGACCACGATCTCCAGCGTGATCGAGAGCGACGCGTCTCGCTGCGTGATCTTCGCCCGGTCTTCGGAGTAGACGACGTCGTAGTCGTCCACTTCGGCCCCGCTTGGCTGGAAGCCCGCAGACCAGACGTCCCCGGTCTTGGTATCGCGCAGGAACACGAACGTGCCCCAGCAATCCCGCGTCGCGTCCTCTCGCCAGCGCGTGACGGCGAGGTCGCGCCAGCGGCTGAACCCGGACCCCGCCGCGGTGACCATGACCGTGTAGCGACCGTTGGAGAGGAGGTGCGTGCGCGGCGTGATGTCGTGCGGCGACTCGAACCGTCGCAGCGTGGGCAGCACGAGATCGCGGACGAGCGGCGCCACCCGCACCTCCTCGCCCCGCGGCCGCGTCACGGCCACCGCGCGCGGCGTCCGTTCCTGGAGCAGGAGCTCCGCCGCCTGAACCATCGGGTGGGCGTGGAAACGACTGCGGGTCCGCTCGTCGTGGACGACGTTCCCGACGGCGACCAGCGTCATCCCCTGGTGATGGGCCATGTAGCTGCGAACAACGACGACGTGAGCGTCTTTCGGCAGATTCGACGGTGTGTAGTCGAGGGCTTCATAGAACCCGTACGCACCGCTGGCTCCGGTCTCCTCGAGGCGCGCGAAATTCTCCAGCGCGGCCCTGGGGTTCAGCATCGCAGCGAGCGCGGTCGCGTACGGGGCGACCACGACGTCCTCGAACAGCCCGCGCCTGAGCCCCAGCCCAGGCACGCCGAAATCCGAGTATTGGTACGTGAGCTCGACGTCTCGGATGTTATGCGCCGATTCGGAGACTCCCCACGGCACGCTCCGTTCGTCGCCGTACTGGATCTGGCGCGCGACGACGAGGCGACACGTGAGATCGAGAAGGCTGCGGGGGGGCTGCCGCATCACCAGAAGCGGCATCAGATACTCGAACATCGAGCCCGACCAGGAGACGAGCGCGGCACCCCGCCCCACCGGCGTGAGGGCCCGGCCCAACAGGAACCAGTGCCGGGGTGAGACGTCACCCTTGGCGATCGCGACGAAGCTTCCGAGCCTCGCCTCGGAGGCCAACAGGTCGTAGCAGCTCGGATCGAGCGTGCCGTCGGCCACGCGATAGCCGATCGAGAACAGCTTGCGCGACGGGTCGAACAGGAAGCGGAAGTCCATCGCCTGGACGATTCCCTCGCAGCGGAGCGCGAGCGCAGAGAGGCGATGCCCGAGCGCGGTCTCCGCTCTCCGGGACGATTCCAGACCCTCGAGATCTCCGGCGGCTTCGAGATCGCGGGTGTGGCTCAACGCGCAGTCGCGCACGTTCGTCGCCCAGGTCAGGACTTCGGATCGCGATCCCGGATCGATCCCACTCGCGAGCGTGCGGGCGATGTCCAGCAGGTTCTCGGCCCGCGCCAACAGATCGCCGAGCCGGTGCTCCCATTCGAGAAGAGAGGAGGGTGGATCGTCGAGAACGTCTTTCACCGCCTGCGCGGCTTCGCGCAGGTGTGCCTCGGTCACCGTCTGTGCGCGCTGGGGACGCCCGGCCTGCTCCTGCGATTCGAGAACGAGCTGGAGCGCATCGCGGATGCCCTCCAGCGTGTCCGGGCCGAACAACGGGCGGTTCAGGCGTTCGCGGCACGCTTGCGCCACCGCGATCAGGTGTCCTGCCAGATTTCCGCTGTCGACGGTGGAGACGTAGACGGGTTCGAGCGGCCGGAGGTCCCGCGTGTCGTACCAGTTGAAGAAGTGGCCTCGGAAGCGGCGCAGGCGGCTCATGGTTCCGAGCGAGTCCTCGAGCCGCTTCGCCATGTCGAGGATCCCGATCCACCCGAAATCGTGCGCGACCGTCGTGCTCAGCAGATAGAGACCCAGATTCGTCGGCGAGGTGCGGTGCGCGATCACCGGCTCGGGGTCTTCTTGAAAGTTGTCCGGCGGAAGCGCGTTCTCTTCAGCGCTCACGAACGTCTCGAAGAAGCGCCAGGTGCGGCGGGCGATGCGCCGCAGCGAATCTGTCTCCTGGCGGGAGAGCAGCTCGACCTCTGTGAACTTGGTCGGGAAGCTCGTCCGCCAGGCGACGACGGGCGACAGCGCCCACAACAGAACGAACGGCGTGGCCACAGGCCAAGATCCCGGCTCGAGCACGACCACGAGCAGGCCCGCCAACGCAGCGAGGCCGACGCCCCAGCGAAGGTGCCAGTAGAGGGCCCGGAGCGTCAGATCGACCCCGTATCCAGCTTGCGCTGCCGGAACCCACTCGAGCAGGCGCCGGTTCGTGACGTAGAGCCGTCCGAGCGTGCGACCCACGGCGTCCACCATCAGCCAGGCCTGATGAGCCAGCATCGTGATGGCCAGGAACGTCTGCGAGAGAGCCACGGCCAGATCGCTGCCCACGGCGCGCAGGTGACTGCGCTTGGAGATGCCCCATCGTCGCGGGACGAGGCCGTCGAGGACCGGGATGAACGCCGGCACCGCGACGGATCCGACGAATAGACTCGTCCAAAGGAGTGGAGAAATACCCGGCAGGGTCCACGCGGCCACAGCCAACAGAAACGACGAAGGTGCTGTGAGGCTTCGGCGGAGATTGTCGACCATCTTCCACCAGCCCCGAACCGGGATCGGAGGCCTTCGCCCCGCGGCGTGGCGCGCACTGCCCAGAATCCACGGGAGGAGCTGCCAGTCGCCCCTTACCCACCGATGCCTGCGACGCGCAGTCACCGCGTAGTTGGAGGGGAACTCCTCGAAGAGGTCTACATCGCTCAGCAGTCCAGCGCGCGCAAACAAACCCTCGAAGAGATCGTGGCTGAGCAGTGCGTTCTCGGGGACCTTGCCCTCGAGCGCCGCTTCGAAGGCATCGACGTCGTAGATCCCCTTCCCGGTGTAGGACCCCTCGTCGAAGAGGTCCTGATACACATCGGAGACCGCGGCCGCGTAGGGATCCACGCCGCCGGGGCCCGAGACGATCTGCTGGTAAGTCGTGCTATGCGGGCCAGTGGGCAGCGACGGCGTGATCCGGGGTTGCAGAACCGCGTAGCCGGCGACGACGCGTCCCTTCGTGCGGTCGAAGCGCGGCCGGTTGAGCGGGTGCGCCATCGCCCCGACCAGGCGATAGGCCGTGCCCTTCGGAAGCCGGGTGTCGGCATCCAGCGTGATGACGTAACGGACGCCCTCGGGCACCTCGAGCGGCCGGCCGTGGATCGCGACGAACGTGGTGTCCGTGGCGCCGCGAAGCAGCCGGTTCAGCTCGTGAAGCTTCCCTCGTTTGCGCTCCCAGCCGATCCACTTGCCTTCCTTCTCGTTCCAGAGGCGCCGGCGGTGCAACAGAAGAAACCGCTCCCCGCCTCCGGGAGGACCGTCGTAGCGTGCATTGAGGCGCTCGATGCCGTCGGCCAGCGCGGCAACGAGGTCTTCGTCGCCGGGCATGTGCTCACGAGATGCATCCGTCCAGTCGGTGAGCAGGGCAAAGTGGAGATGCCCTTCGGGATTGGCCAGGTAGTGCACCTCGAGTCGTTCGAGCTGCTCCTCGAGGTCGGCGCGATTCGTGAGCATCGTGGGCACGGCGACCAGGGTTCGAAGCTCGGGGGGCACGCCCTGCGCGAGCTCGAGCTTGGGGAGCCTCCGAGGCGGAAGCAGGGCCGGGACCAGGCGATGCACGAGAGACAGCGCGATCTCCGAGGCGGGCACGAGGCCAAGGATCGCCAGCAGAACGAGGCTCCAGCGCCCCGCCCCAGCCGCCGACGCGATGAACAACAGGCCGCAGATCTGGAGGGCGGTGAGCGCGGCGATCCCTCCCAGATATCCCGCGATCGCATGAGCGCGGTAGGCGCGCTGGAGCCAGAGACGGAGGTGGAAGCGGAAGCCCAGCTGCCGCTCGAACTCCCTCCGACCCGCGGAAACGAGGCTGTATCCCGGGTCCTCCTCGGCGCGCTCGGGAACACCGGGAAGTTTCGGTTCGCTCCCCGAGAAGTCGCTCTCCAGTGCGGGGCGCGTTCGAAGGTTCTCCTCGGCTGCGTTCCGGGCCAGCCTCACGGCCTGCTTCGCCACCTCGATCTCCGACCGCCCCGAACCCCGGGAGAGCAGCTCGATCTGCTTCCGGTACTCGTCCCGCGTCGCGAAATCCATCGCTGGGAACGCAGGAGCGGCGCGCAGCACTTCGTCTACCAGGCTCACGCTCTCGAAGAACTCGAGCCAGTCGATGGAGGACATCCATCGCATGCTGCTGATGATGTTCCGGACCGTCGCGTTGGCCGCGACCTGGGCATGGTGTTCCTGGGCCACCACGTCGCTGGCCGACGTGCCTTGGGCACGAAGCCTCTGGTCGAGCCAGGCCAAGGCCGGGATCATTGATGCGTCCTGGTCACGGAGCCGCTGGACCAGCTGGACCGCGAAGGCGGCGGCCAGCGGTGTGTCGTCAAACGGGCGCAGCACCTGCTCGGTGTTCTCCGCGGGCCGGCCGCTCAGGCCTAACAGGCGGTCTGCCAGCTCGTCGGCCTGGGCACGCGCATCACGGGAGCCGACGATCCGCTGCGACAGCCGCCGCAGGTTCTCCACGAGGGCCATGCGGAGATGGATCGGCACGGCCCAGAGCTCGCCGATGCCCAGCGGCTGGACGCGCTGGTAGGCGCGGACGAAGCGCTCGAGCGTCTCCAGCTCGAACCGGCTGTCGGTATGGGCGACATAGGCCCATGCGAGCCCGTAGACCCGGGGGCATCCTGCGAGGTGGCCCACGGCGATCTTCGGCAGCAACCGGTAGTAGCTCCCCGGGAGGTGGTCTCGGATCTCACGGAGCTGTTCGTCCACGATGTGGAAGTTGTCGAGGAGCCACTCCGCCGCGGGCGTGATCTCGCTCTTCTTCCGCACCGTCTCGGCGATGCTCCGATACGCGGCCAGCAGCACGCGCCCGTTCTCGCGGACCCTGGGCAGGAGATTTCGTCCTCGGGTGCGCCGCTCGGTGGCGCGCTCGGCCGCGGCCAGACTCTCGGCGTGCTGCTCCAGACGCGCGGCACCAAAGATCTCGGCGCGGATCGGTTCTTCCATCGGAGAAGGAGCGACGATTGCGCCGTCGGTCACGTCGCGACGGAGACGCTGTCGAAGATCTGTCGACAAGGCTGATTGGCTCCTTTCAGATCCGTCACGGTACCTTCGAATGCCTGTTTCGACCCTTCCCGAGCTGGGACTGCGGGCGAGGATTCCGGAAGAGCGGTAAGCCCCGGATGGTATGAAGCGAATCCATGTCGGCTCGCGCGTTCGCATCGCTGACGGAGCGGCCCTCCGTGCAGCGCTCCGCTCGCCGACGGGTCTCCGGCCGGACCCGGGTCAGATGCTCTGGGTGGGTCGGAAGGCGAGCGTCATCGGCTATCGGCGCGGCCCCGAGGGCCGTTCGTTGTACGCACTGGAGGGTGCGCCGGGACTCTGGCTGGAGGATTGGATCGATCCGATCTGACGCGACCGCGATGCGTGAAGCAGCTGCTGACCCACTAGGCGCCGGAGCGGCGCCACAGGCTGGCGAGCCAGGGCTGCTGATCGCGCGGCAGACCCTCGGGGCGGTAGTAATGCCCGATCTCTTCGAAGCCCGCGGCGACGGTGAAATCTCGCCAGTGTTCGTAGTCGTGGTAGGTGCCATAACGGCTGCCGTCCCAGCCCTCTTGATTGCGACCGCGGGGATTCGACGCGAACAGCACGCCTCCAGGCCGCATGCATTCGTGGATCTCGCCGAGCACACGCAAGAGTTCCTGAAGTGGCACGTGAAAGAGGGAGGCGTTCGCAAACACACCGTCGAACTCTGCCTCCGGCAGGTCCAGCGCCAGGAAGTCCTGATGCCAGACTTCGACACCCGCCAGCTCCCGTGCCATGCGTACGAAGGCCAGGGCTCCGTCGAGCCCCACCGGTCTGTGGCCGAGCTCGCGTAGCGCGAGCAGGTCGCGCCCGGGGCCACAGCCGAAATCCAGGATCCGGAACGGTCCCTCGCCGGGTATCGAACGCAGCAGTGCGTCGATGTTCTGGGAGACATCGTGATCGCGCGTCGACTCCCAGAAGCTCGCTGCGCTGGCCTCGTAATGCCCGCGCGTGGCCCGAGAAATCTCGGCCAGCTCCGAGCGGCTCAACTGCTGCATGATCGACAGGATAAGCCACGCCGGAGAGGTCCCGGCGGGGTCGGACGCGATCCTCGACGTGGTTCAGCCGGCCTTGGCGGCCCGCCCGCCGAGCAGGGCACGTCTTCGCGTCTGCTGGCGGGCAAGCGCTAGGCGAGCCAGGCGCCACGAAAGCGGCCGGTTCTCCCAGTCGAGCGTATAGTGGCTCGCCCTCACGCTCTGCGGGCTGTGTTTCGTCGCCTCGTGGTACGCGAGAATCTCGTGGGTATCCCGGTTCCCCATCGTCATACCCGCCCGCTCGAGCTTTCCTTGCGGCATACGAGCAGGATCTCGTCGACGTTCCCGGTTTCGATCCATCCGTCCGCGAGCGCGAGCTCTCTCTGGAAGCGCAGACCGAGCGGCATGATGACCCGGTTGTACCACCACATCGCCTGCTCGCGCCGATGCGTGAGGAACCACATCCCGAGATCGAGCAGGCGTTGTGATCGAGGCTGCATCCCGTAGACAGCACTCCGCTCGACCGAGAGGCCCTGTTCAGCGAGCTGGGCGCAGATTCCCTCCGGCTCGTAGCGGCGCCGGTGCCCTACGAGCTCGTCGAACGCCGTCCAACGCGCCGGGTGCAGCGGTACGGACAGCAGCAGCGTTGCACCCGGCGCGCAAACACGAGACAGCTCCGACAATGCAAGCTCATCGTCGTCGACGTGCTCGACGATGTCGAAGGCGCACACGAGATCGAAGCCGGCATCGGTAAAGGGAATCGAAGTGACGAGTCCGACCGCGGCGCGCGCTCCACGTTCCCGCAGCCTCGCGAGCGCCGGCGCGCTGAAATCGACGAAGTGGGTTCCCTCGATCGGTAGCCGTGGTCGGAGCCCCGGCGCAACCTCGAGCCGGCACCGCGATCGCGCGAGGAGCAACCGCACGAGCGGCCACGTGTTGAAGCGCATGGGATCGATCAGGCGCGCGTCCGTCCACAGCGAGTCGTAGAAACGCCGATTCGCCTCGAGGAGCTCCGCTTCGGTCCGTGCTTGCGACGCGACCGAAGCGGGCGTGATCGCGGCCGTGGATGCTCGCATCAGTTCGGGGCGTGGAGCAGCTCGGAGACGGTCACGCACTCGAGCTGCTTCTCGCGCAAGCCCTGCAGGATCAGCCGGACGGCCGGCGCGCAGGCGGGGCGATGCCGCCCAGGCAGATCGTGTCCGTCGTGCATCAGCACGATGTCGCCCGGACGAATCCTCTTCAGCACGCGCTCGGCGATCCACTTCGGATCGCGCGCGTACGTGTCGCGACTGTGCAGTGACCAGGCCACCATCACGAGCCGCCGCTCGCTGGCGGCCAGAACGAGCTGAGGGCTCTTGATTCCGAACGGCGGGCGATACAGCGGTTGCGCGGGTCTCGCTGTCGTCGCCGCGATCGCTCGTTCGCCGCGCTCGATCTCCTGGGCCTGTTCGTGTACGCCGCGGAAGCTGTCCCAGCGCGAATGTCGCCAGGAGTGATTTCCGAGCTCGTGACCCTCCGAGAGCAGGCGGCGCGCCAGCTGTGAATGCGCGTCCAGCGATTGGCCGATCGTGAAGAACGTCGCGCGCGCGCCGTGCCGCGCCAATGCGTCCAGCACGGCCGGTGTCACCTCCGGGTCCGGACCGTCGTCGAAGCTCAACGCCACGCGCTTGCTGCCGCGCGGGCCATGCGTCACGGTTGGATAGAGGATGCTCGAGCCCGCCCGGAAGACGCCATCGGTGAACAGCGCCAGGAACACCGTGGGGATGCCCACGCTCAGCGCCGTGATATACGCGCTGAGTGGAATGGTCACCTGCCGCCACAACAGGGCCATGATGGCCATGTCCAGCAGGCAGGCCGATCCGATCGCGATGCCCAGTTGCCAGGGATCGCGGTTGAAGTAATAGCTGGTTTGCCCCAGTACTGTCCAGAGCGTCAGCGCCGCCGCCAGCG
>CAZPNB010000234.1:0-3016 GCA_964587305.1 uncultured Spirochaetales bacterium
GGCGTTCTCACCGTGTTCACGACCGCGGCGGTGGACTTCGTCCGCTACCTCCACGCAAACACCGGCTGCTCATAGTGCGCCACACGCGTCGCGCGGCCCCACACGGCGACCTCGCGCAGCTGGAACAGGATCGCCGCGGTCGGCGCGTGGATGTGGGTGCCGAGCAGCGGAATCGAGATCACCGGCCGGTCGCTCTCGGGGATCTGGCGTAGCTGCGGCACGTCGGGCCGCTCGAGCTCCGCAAGCGGCACACGATAGGCGCTCGCGACCTCGTCGGGATTCGGCGCGACCACGGCGCCGGCGCCGACCCACACCACGACCGGCGTGATGCAGTAGCCCGAGCGGGTGGGGTAGTCGTCGAGCAGGCCGAGCACGTCCGCGGGGTTCTGATCGAGGCCCACCTCCTCGTGCAGCTCGCGCAGCGCCGCGTCGGCCGGCGTCTCGCCGGGGTCGAGGCGGCCGCCCGGCAGCGCCCACTGTCCCTGATGCGCCTTGAGCCTCGGCGCGCGTCGCGTCAGCACGAAGCTGGGCGCACCGTCACCGTCGGGCAAGAGCGCCAGCGCAACCGCCGCCGCGCGCAGGTCGTCGCGCATGTGTACGTGGCGCTCGAAGCCGTCGAGATGGGACAGCACGCGGCGGCGCAGCGTCTCGTCATAGGAGAACACGCAGGGCAGGATAGCCGCCTCACCTGCGCGCGGGCGCCGTGCCCGTGCGACGCGGGGTGGCGGGCCGAGTCGTTCGCCGCGAGACTCGCGCGCCGTGAACGACGTCATCCGCCGACGCCTTGCGCTGCCCGACCGCGGCGTGGAGATCGCGCTGCTCGACTGGGGCGGCTCGGGCCCGCTCGCGCTGCTACACCACGCGAACGGCTTCTGCGCCGCCACGCTCGACCTCGTGGCCCGGCGCCTGCGCGGACACTTCCGCGTGATCGGCATGGACGGGCGCGGCCACGGCGATTCCTCGCGGCCCGCCGGCGACGGCGCGTATGCGTGGCGCGAGTTCGGGGCCGACCTCGCTGCGGTGGCGCGCGCGCTCGCCGCGGAACATGGTGGACGGATCGCGCTCGGCCTCGGCCACTCGTTCGGCGGGACCGCGATGCTGCTCGCCGCTGCCACCGAGCCCGCGCTGTTCGAGCGGCTCGCGCTCGTCGACCCGGTGCTGCACGAGCCGCGCGGCGCCGAGCGACTCGACCCGGTGCGCAGCGAGCGAGCGTCCCGGCTGGTCGAGCGTGCGTCGCGCCGCCGCGCGGTGTTCTCCGACCGCGCCGCGGCACGCGAAACCTGGCAGGACAAGGACATGTTCGCGGCCTGGGATCCGCGCGCGTTCGACCTCTACCTCGCGGAGGCGCTAGGCGATCGCCCCGACGGACAGGTCGAGCTCAAGTGCGCCCCCGACACCGAGGCCGCCGTGTACGAGCAGGGCTTCACCTCCGACGTCTGGACCCCGACGCAGGGGTTGTCGGTTCCGACGCTGATCTTGTGGGCGCGGCGTGGCGACTTCCCCCGGTCGGTCTTCGCGGCCTACGCCGCGCACATCGCCGACGCGCGCATCGAAGAGATCGACGCGGGCCACCTGGCGCCGATGGAGCAGCCCGAGCGGGTCGCCGACGCGGTGCTCGCGTTCGCGGTGCCGTCCGCTTCGGGTCAGACTTCGGTCGGATAGCTCCGCTCCGTCCAGCCGGTCCACCCCTCGGCCAGCGACACCACGTTCTCGAAGCCCATCTGCGAGAGTGTCCACGCGGCGAGCGCGCTGCGGTGCCCGCCGCCGCAGTACAGCACCAGCGGACGCCGGCGGTCTTCGAACCACGGATCGCGCTTGTAGTGCTCGAGATCGGCGCGCACCTCGAGGAAGCCGCGCGGAGAGCTGCGCGCGCCGGGCAGGTGGCCGGCCGCAAACTCTTCCGGCTCGCGGACGTCGACGAAGTGCCAGCCCTCGCGATCGGGCGCTTCGAGGCGCCGCCGGGCTTCCTCGGGCGAGATCACCTCCACGTGGCGCAGCGCCTCGCCGACAAAGTCGGCGAGCGAGCGCGGGGGCTTCGGAGCGGAGCGCGACACCGTCGTCAGCTTACCCTCGAGGCGGGGCGGATACCTGCCGATCCACGGTGGATGGGCCGGAACCGGGTGCAGCTCGACGTCTTTGGCGTGAACGCCGGGCTCGTCGAGGAGATCCGCCAGCGCTACGAGGTGGATCCGGGCTCGGTGCACGCGGGCTGGGCCGAGCTCTTCGCCGAGCACGCGGCGGCGCCGGCCGAGCCGCGACCCGCGCCCGCCCCAATCCCGGCGCACACCGGCGTTCGCGGCGAGGGGCTGGCGCTGGGTCCGCAGCTCGCCGACAAGCACGCGCGCGTGCTGCGGATGATCCACGCCTATCGCGCGCGCGGGCACCGCGTCGCCCACACCGACCCGCTCGGCGGCGCTACTTCCTACTTCCCGGAGCTCGATCCGGCGCACTACGGCTTCGGCGACGGCGATCTGACTCGCCCGTACATCGCCGGCGACCTGCCCGGCGGCCCGGTGCAGACGCTCGGCCAGATCCTCGACCGGCTGCGCGCCACCTACTGCCGCAAGGTCGGCGTCGAGTTCACGCACATGCAGGATCCGGGGCGCAAGCACTGGCTACAGACGCGGATCGAGGCGAACGAGAACACCACCGCGCAGAGCGCCGCCGGGTGCCTGCGCATCCTCGAGAAGCTGGCCGCCGCGGAGCTGTTCGAGCGCTTCCTGCACACGAAGTTCCTCGGCCAGAAGCGCTTCTCGCTCGAGGGCGCCGAGAGCCTGATCCCGCTGCTCGACTGCCTGGTGGAGGCCTCGTCCGAGTACGGCGCGCGCGAGATCGTGATCGGGATGGCGCACCGCGGCCGGCTGAACGTGCTCTCGAACATCCTCGGCAAGTCGCTCGAGTCGATCTTCTCGGAGTTCGAGGACAGCCCGCTGATCGACAGCCCGTTCGGCTCGGGCGACGTCAAGTATCACAAGGGCTTCTCGAACGACCGGACGACCGGCTCGGGCCAGGGGGT
>CAZPNB010000235.1:0-3251 GCA_964587305.1 uncultured Spirochaetales bacterium
CGTCGCGCCCGATGCGCAGCTCTCGG
Organism: uncultured Spirochaetales bacterium; assembly: GCA_964587305.1. Taxonomy (GTDB): domain Bacteria; phylum Myxococcota_A; class UBA9160; order UBA9160; family SMWR01; genus JAHEJV01. The sequence continues at coordinate 27 of CAZPNB010000235.1, forward strand.
TGCGCGAGCTGCACTGGGGCCTCGTCCCCGACATGACCGGAACCCAGACGCTGCGCCATCTCGTCCGAGAGGACGTCGCGAAGGAGCTCGTCTACACCGCGCGCATCGTGTCGGGCACCGAGGCTGTAGCGCTCGGCCTCGCGACGCATGTCAGCGACACGCCGCGCGAGGCGGCGTTCGCGCTGGCGCGCGAGATCGCGGCGCGCAGCCCGAGTGCTATGCGCGCGGCGAAACGGCTGCTCGACGCGACGCGCGTCGGCAGCGCGGCCGAGGGCCTCCTGCTCGAGGAGCAGGTGCAGCGCTCGGTGATCGGCCGTCCGAACCAGATCGAAGCCGTCCGCGCGAACATGGCCAAGCGCGACCCTGTTTTCTCCGACGCCGAAGAATGACTAACGCCGTTCGCCGCAAGCGCCCACAGGCGCGCGCAGCGAGGCGAAGCCGAGCGAAGTCGAACTAGAAGCGGACCGGCACTCGCCGGTGGGCGCGCGCCCAGATCGACGTGAGCCAGCCCGGGTCGCCGGTGAGCTCGTACTCGGGCAGGCGCGCCAGCAGCTCCTCGAACGCGACGCGCGCCTCGAGGCGCGCCAGGCGCGCGCCGAGGCAGAAGTGCGCGCCGTGCCCGAACCCGAGGTGGCGCGGCACCGGGCGCGACACATCGAACCGATCGGCGTTCGCGAACTCGCGGTCGTCGCGGTTGGCGGCGCCCCACACCAGGCGCACCATCGCGCCTTCCGGGATCGTCCGGCCGTGCAGCGCGACGTCGCGCAGCACGCGCCGCGGCAGCGCCTGCGCCGGCGGCTCGCAGCGCAACATCTCCTCGACCGCGTTCGGGATCGCGGCCGGCGTGCGCACCAGCTGGGCGCGCTGCTCCGGATGCTCGGCGAGCAGCACGGCGCCGTTGGCGATCAGGTTGGTCGTGGTGTCGTTGCCGGCGACGATCAATGTGAAGCAGAAGCCGAGCAGGTCCTCCTCGCTGAGCTGCTGGCCGTCCAGCTCGGCGTCGACCAACGCGCTCATCAAGTCGTCGCGGCGCGCTCCGCGGCGCAGGGCCAGCAGCTTCGAGAACTCTGCATAGATGTTCGTCGCGGCCTGGATCGTTCGGGCGGGGCCGTCCTCGCCGATCTCGACCATCGCCTCGGTCCACTCGAGGAACGCCTCGCGCCGGTCCTCGGGTACCCCGATCATCTCACCGATCACCTGGCTCGGCAGATGGCGCGCGAACTCCGCGAGCAGATCGGCCTCACCGCGCGCCGCGAAGCCGTCGATCAGGCGGACGGCGATCGCGCGGATGCGCGGCTCCATCGCGTCGGCGCGCCGGCCGGTGAACGCGCGCGAGACGAGTCCGCGCAGCGCGTCGTGACGCGGCGGGTCGATCGACTGGATCTGCGGCAGGAGGCCCACCGTGATGTCGGTGTTCTCGGAGGAGAGCCTGGCCGTGTCGGTGGCGGCGTCGCGCACGTCCGCGAAGCGCGACAGCGCCCAGACGTCTTTGCCGGGGTCGTGGTAGACCGGGTGCTCGTCGCGCAGTGTCCGGTAGATCGCGTGCGCGTTCGCCTGGAAGTCCGGCCGGGTCGGGTCATAGACGAAGTCGTCGGGTCGTGCCATCGAGGTGGCAGTATAATGGGCCACCACGGAGGATCCCCATGACCCGCGTCGTGAAGCTCGGCATCAAGCGCCCCGTCACCCGGCCGCTGCTCCCCGATCCCGACCCGCGACCGGTCAAGTACACCTTCATATCGGTGGACGACCACCTGATGGAGCCGCCGCACACCTTCGAAGGACGCCTGCCGAGCCGGCTGCAAGGCCGCGCGCCGCGCGTGATCGAGACCGAAGAGGGCCACGAGATCTGGCAGTTCGAAGACACGCCCTACTTCCAGGTGGGCTTCATGTGCGTCGCCGGGCGCCCGCGCGAAGACCACCGGTTCGAGCCGTCGCGCTTCGAAGAGGTGCGGCGCGGCTGCTGGGACATCGACGCGCGGATCAAAGACATGGACATCAACGGCGTCTACGCGTCGGTGAACTTCCCGTCCGGTGTCACCGGCTTCGGCGGCACGCTCTTCTCCGAGGCGAAGGATCCCGAGCTCGGTCTCGCCTGCGTGCGCGCGTGGAACGACTGGCTGTTCGAAGAGTGGTACACGCCCCATCCCGACCGGATCGTCCCGCTCGCCATCACCTATCTCGCCGACCCGGAGCAGGGCGCCGCGGAGATCCGGCGCAACGCAAAGCGCGGCTTCCGCGCGGTGACGCTTCCCGAGCAGCCCCACCGCCAGAACCTGCCGGCGGTCTTCGACGCCTACTGGGAGCCGATCATCCGCGCGTGCGCGGAGACCGAGACGGTGCTGAACCTGCACAACGGCTCCTCGGGCTTCGCGCAGATGCCGCCCGGCGCGCCGATGCTCGAGCTCGGCGCCACGCTGTTCGGCCCGATGGCGGTCACCTCGTGCGCCGAGTGGCTGTGGAGCGGCTGGCCGGCGAAGTACCCGGCGCTGCGCATCGCGATGAGCGAGGGCGGCATCGGTTGGGTGGCGATGCTGATCGATCGCCTGGACGACATCATGACGCGTTCGGGATATGGAGCGGGCTGGCCCGACAAGCAGAACTCGCCGCCCGACGTGCTGCGCCGCAACTTCTGGTTCTGCATGATCGAGGACGCCTCGACGATCTGCACGCGCTACACGATCGGCGTCGACAACATCCTGTTCGAATCCGACTACCCGCACGGTGACGGCACCTGGCCCGATACCCAGAGCGTCATCGAGCGCTACTGGGGCCACCTTCCCGTCGAAGAGCTGCGCAAGATCACCCACGAGAACGCGGCCGCGCTGTATCGCCATCCGCTGCCGCCGATCACGGTGCCATGACCCAACGGACTGCAGGAGACGCCCCATGACGGAACTCGGCGGCGCGATGGGTCAGGCCGGTCGGGACGCGGCAGGCGTCCTGGCCGAGCTCGATACGCGCCAGGCCAAAGAGCCCGATGTCCACGGCGCACGCCTCTTCGGTCTCGTGTACCCGACCGGGCGCGACGACATCGACAACCTCGCACTGGAGGTGAACCGGCGCTACCTCTTCGGCAACGCGCTCAACCCGTTCAAGTTCCCCGAGCTCGCCGCGCTCGACGCCGAGGTCGTCGCCGGCGTCGGCTCGCTGCTCAATCTCCCCGAGGGCGGGGGCGGCTCGATGACGTCAGGTGGCACCGAGTCGATCCTCATGTCGATGTTGGTG
>CAZPNB010000236.1:0-2720 GCA_964587305.1 uncultured Spirochaetales bacterium
CAGAGAATGCCGCCCCCGCCGATGATCCCACCGCCGCGCATGCCGCCGCCTGCGGGCGGCATCGCGGACGGAACCACGATTCGGGACGACTCGCGTCGCCGGATCTCGCGCGCCTCTTCGATCAACCGATCGACGGCATCCTGGATCGCGGCGGGGAACTTCGCAGCCGCCTCCTCGAGCGTGGTGGCGTCGATCGGGGCCTCCACGGGAAGCGGGCCGGCCTGGGACATCAGCGTGGTCTGCGCCGAGTAGAGCGCGTGCCGGGTGGGGTCGGGGCCGCCGTCCGCGCGGACCGGAACGAGGCGGCGGATCGTCGCGATGCGCAGATCGGTGAACACCTCCTCGCGATAGAGGTTGTTCGTCTCCACCTTCACCTCGGCGATCGTCTGGAGCGGCTCGTCGGGGCTCTCGTCGCTGCTCACTGGAAGCTCCTGTTCTTGGGTCCCGGGGCCGCCGTGCGGTTCGGCGCGCCCTTGGGGGCACACTGGGCAGCGGCGCTGCGAGATGGTTGCGAAGCCTAGCGAAGCGGGAGTGCGGGTGTCGGCCGCGACGAGAGGTCGGCGTGCTAGCGTCGCGTTTTCCCCCGGCCGGGCGACCGTCCCATGAAGCGCGATAGAGAGCGACCCCGCCGCATCCTGATTGTCCGGCTCTCGGCGCTGGGTGATCTCGTCCACGCGCTGCCGATGCTCGACGCGCTGCGCCGCGCCCGGCCCGAGGCGCACATCGGGTGGCTCGTGGAGGAGAAGGCCGCCTCCCTGCTCGACGGGCACCCGCAAATCGATCGAGTCTGGGTGGTGCCGCGTGCCCGGATCACGGTGCTGTTGCGCTCGGGGCGGCTTCTCGCCGCGGTGCGCCTGCTGCTGAGCTTCGTCAGCGAGCTGCGCGACGGGGGCTACGACCTGGTGATCGACGCGCACGGCAACGCGCGCTCGAGCGTGCTCGCCTGGTGTTCGGGGGCGGGCCGCCGCATCGGCTTCGCCCACGGCTACGCCCGGGAGGGCGCCGGGTGGCTGTACACCGACCGGGTGGCGCCCGAGAAGCGGATCCAGCTCAAGGTGCAGCGCGCGCTCGACCTGCTGCGTCCGCTCGGTATCGACGTCCGCGGCGCGCGCGCCGTGCTGGGGATTCCCGAGCGCACCCGGGCGTGGGCGCACGCGCAGGTGCAGCTCCTCGGCGGTCGTCCGGCGGTAGCGATACACCCGGGAGTGTCCGGTTTCGGGTCGATCAAGCAGTGGGACCCGGCGCGCTTCGGCCGCACGGCGAGTCGGCTGTTCCAGGAGTGCGGTGCGCGCTGCGTGGTCACGTGGGGGCCGGGCGAACGAGAGCTGGCAGAGCGCGTGGTCAAAACCTCGGACGGCCGCGCACACCTGGGTCCCGAGACCGACTCGATTCTCGCGCTCGCCGCGCTCTACCAGGCCTGCGACCTCGTGATCGGCGTCGACACTGGCCCCCTTCACCTGGCCGCAGCACTCGGTGTACCCGTCGTCGGGCTCTACGGTCCGAAGGACCCGGCGATCTACGCGCCGTGGGACGCCCGAACCGGCGCTGCGGCTCCTGTGGTGCGACGACCCGTCTATTGCAGCCCGTGCAGTCGCCGCACGTGCGGGAACGTGATCTGCATGCCCGCGATCCAGGTTGGCGACGTCGTGGCCGCCGCACGCGAGTCGCTCGCCGGCGAGCCGCTGCACGCAGCCCGCGCGGCGGGACACCGGGTCATGGCTCGATGATCACCTTGCCGTGGGTCTGGCGATTGGCGAGCGCCGCGAGTGCCGTCGGAACCTCGTCGAGCCCGTAGCGACGGTAGATGACGGGCGCGATCTGGCCGCGGGCGTGGAGCTGGAACAGCGCGCGGAAGCAGTCTGCCACCCGGCTCGGGTCTTTCTCGAGGTGCGCTCCCCAGTGCAGCCCGGTGACGGCGATGTTCTTGAGCAGGATGCGGTTCGCCTTGATCTCGGGGATCGTGCCGCCCGCGAAGCCGATGATCACGAGGCGGCCGTTCCACGCGATGCACTTGAGGCTCTGGTCGGTGATGTCGCCTCCGACGGAGTCGTAGATCACGTCGGCGCCGCGACCGGTGGTCAGCTCGAGGACGCGTTCCACGAAGTCCTCGCTGCGGTAATCGATCGCGGCGTCCGCCCCTTCGCGCAGCGCGATCGCGCATTTCTCGCGTCCACCCGCGGTGGCGATCACGCGGGCGCCGAGCGCGCGTCCGATCTGCACCGCAGCGATGCCGACACCGCCGGCGGCCGCGTGCACGAGCAGCGTCTCGCCCGCGCGCAGATCGCCGCGGTACACGAGGCCCGCGTAGGAGGTCGGGTAGATCACCGGCAGCGCGGCACCTGCTTCGAAGGACATGCTGTCCGGGAGCGCGTGCACGACGCGCGCGTCGGCCACGGCCTGCTCGGCGAATCCGCCCGTCGAGCCCGCGGCGAGCACGCGGTCGCCCACCGCGATGCCCGTCACGCCCTCGCCCACCTCGCACACGACGCCGGCGATCTCGGCCCCGGGTGTGAACGGGAAACGCGGCTTCACCTGGTAGCGGCCCTGCACGATCAGCGTGTCGAAGAAGTTGCAGCCGGCGGCGCGCACTTCGATCTTGACGCCTCCAGGCGTCACGGAGGGCTCCGGAACCTCGCTCACGGTGAGCTCCGAGGGGTCCATCCAGCGGTCTGCGACGATCGCGCGCATGCAGAGTTCTCCTGACCTCGTACCTTGCCCGC
>CAZPNB010000237.1:0-3627 GCA_964587305.1 uncultured Spirochaetales bacterium
CTGCCCGTGCACGTCCCACAGCAGCAGGCGCGCGGCGGGCAGGTCGACCGTGACGCCAGCACCGTTCACGAGCGACTGATCCTGCCCGGTGTTGCCGGCAAAGACGGAGCCGCCGAGCAGGATCTCGGGGATCGGCTCGAAGTCGAGTCGCCCGACGAATGCCAGATCTTCAGCAAGCGCGCGATTGCCGTTCTGACGCCCGCCGCGCAGGCCGGAGTCGTCGAAGCCCGCTGCGTTCATGCTGGTGATCGCGTACAGCTTGTACTCGACCCGGTCACCGATGCGTCCGAACAGGCCCGCGCCGCCCTCGCGCCAGGTGCTCGGAATGATCAGCCGCTCGACGTCGGGGCGGTTCGTGCCGTAGTAGAAGGGCGGCTCGTGCATCTCGTTCAGGAAGCCCATTGGAACGAGCAGCAAGCCCGCGCGCGCGTTCACCTCGTCGCGGAACAGGAAGTCGAGCGCCGCGAACTCGACCGACACCGAGCCACCGCCCGACGACTCGGTGGCGCTGGTCGTGGCGTGCTCGAACTCGATCTCGGCGTTGAACACGATGTGGTCGGTGAACTTGTAGCCGGTGTAGAGCACCGCGCGCAGCGCGTCGAAGCGGTTCTTGTCGCCGGATTGCCGCTTGTCGTGGACGACCGCCGTGTAGAGACTCTCGGCGTAGCCGCCGATCGAGAGGCCGCGACCGATTCCGTAGACCTTCGACGCGGCGGGGCCCAGCCCCCAGACGCTCTCGAGCTCCTCCGGGTCCTCGGGGACGGCCATGTCCTGGCGCGTGCGGGCGAGCTCGTCGGTGAGCAGCTCGACCTTGCGCTCGAGATCGGCCATCCGATCGTCCGAAGCGAGCTTCTCGTCGTCGGTGGGAACCGCAGCGAGCGGCGACGCGGCGAGCAGCGCTGCGATCACAGCGAACAGGCAGCGGCGGTGGTTCCGGTGCATCAGGAGCGCTGGCTCCGCGGGTCGGATTCTCTGGATGGGACCGCTCCGCGTGGGGGCTTGTGAAATTGAAAGTCAGATTCAATTTCAGCAGACGCACGCTACGGCGAGCCTCGATCGCTGTCAAGCGCGACCAGGGGCCCCGGAACGGGCGCCGTGGGCCTCCGCTAGCTCAGCGGCCGGCGGGCCAGCTCGGTCTGGCACTTCCCGCAGTGCCCGTAGAGCTCGTGGCGATGGCGCAGCACGCGGAAGTGGTAGCGCGCCGCGATCTTCTCCTGGGCCGACTCGATCATCTCGCACTCGAACTCGATGATCTTCCCGCAGCGGGTGCACACGAGATGGTCGTGGTGCTGATGAGCGATCTCGTAGCGGGTGGTGCCATCGAAGTTGTGCTCGTGGGCGAGCCCGGCCTCGCATAGCAGCTTCATCGTCCGGTAGACGGTCGTGTACCCGATCTGGGGATGCAGTTCGCGCACCCGCTGGTAGAGGTCTTCGCCGGTGATGTGCCCGGAAACTCCGAGGAAGATCTCCAGGATCGCATCTCGCTGCTTGGTGTGCTTGAGCTGGTGATCTTCGAGGTAGCGGGAGAGGGTGCGTTGCTCGACCTCGTGCGACATCGCACCGACGGTAATGGACGACCGCGACCAGGGCAAATCGCGCCGCGGCAGCCGAGATCAAGGCGCGAGATGCTCGGCGCGCGCGCGGCGGAGGTTGTGCGCTGCGGCGGCGTTGTCGCAGTCGAGCGCGACGGCGCGCTCGAAGGCTTGCAGCGCATCGCCCTGGCGCCCCGCCGCGAGGTACGCGAGGCCCAGGTGGTTCTGCACCTCCGACGCGCGCGGCACCCGCTCGGCAGCGCTCTCGAGCGCGAGCACGGCGCCGGCGGCGTCGCCCCGATCGAGGGCGAGCGTGCCCTCGCGGTACAGCCGCGCGCCCTGGACCGCGTTGCAGCCGGCGGAGATCAGCGCGAACACCAGCGCGCCCGCGAGCCCACGGCCCACGCGCCGCGTCGAAACAGTGGCCATGGAGCCCTTCTACCGGGCGCCGCGTCCGGCGGCAACCCACGCCGGTTGCCGCTCGCGAGCGCCCGTGGTAACCGCCTCGCGGCCCGGAGCCCGCATGTCTCTCACCACCGACACCCCGCTCGACAGCGAGCCCGCCTCCGCTTCGGCCGGGAGCATCCGCGAGGTGTTCGATCTCGCCTACCCGGTGATCCTCACCACGATGTCGACCACGGCGATGAACGTCGTCGACACGGCCATGGTCGGTCGGCTCGGCGCGACCGAGATCGGCGCGGTGGGCTTCGGCGGCATCGTGCTGTGGACTTTCTTCTCGCTCTTCTACGGAACCACGAGCGGCGTCCAGACATTCGTGTCGCAGGCCGACGGCGCCGGCGAGCCGCGCGCCTGCGGCGCGTGGGTGTGGCACGGCCTGTATGCGGTGCTCCCGGCGATGCTCGTCGTGCTCGCGGGGGTCGGCGTGTTCCTCGAATCGTGGGTCGACTGGATGGGGCCGTCGTCGAGCCTCCGCGATCAGTCGATCGCCTACGTGCAGGCGCGCCTGCCGGGCGAGATCGGGATGGCCGCGATGATGCTCGTCGCGTCGTTCTTCCGCGGCGTGGGCGACACGCGCACCCCGCTGTACGCGGCGCTGGCCGGCAACGTGGTGAACGCGGTGCTCGCCTACGGGCTGATCTTCGGCGAGCTCGGCCTCCCGGCCTGGGGAGTGGCCGGCGCCGGCGTGGCGACCGCCTTTGGGCACTGGTCCGCGGCGGCGGTGCTGATCGCATCCTTCGCGCGCCCCGCGATCCGAGATCGCTACGCCACGCGTCCGGTGCGACCCGACGCCGCCGCGATCCGCCGCTTCCTGCGCACCGGCACCCCGATCGGCGGCGAGTGGTTCCTCGGCATGACGTCCTACGCGGTGTTCACGGGGTTCGTCGCGCGGATGGGTGACGCCGAGATGGCGGCGAGCCAGGTGTTCGTGGTGCTGCTCTCGCTGTCATTCATGCAGGCGGTGGGCATCTCGATCGCGGCAGCCACGCTCGTCGGGCGCTTCCTCGGAGCCGGCGATTTCGATGCAGTGGAGCGCAGCTTTCGATCGTCACTCGCGCTCGGCGGAGTCCTCGGCGGCGCGATCGCGGTGCTCTACGCCGTTGCATCCGGCCCGCTGCTCCGCCTGTTCACCAACGACCCGGCGGTGATCGCGCTGGGCGGGCCGCTGCTCGCGATGGGGGCCGTGTACCAGCTCTTCGACGCGATCGGCATCATCGCCGAGGGTGCGCTGCGCGGAGCCGGCGACACGCGCGTCCCGTTCGCGGCGCACACCGTGCTCGGCTGGGGCTTCTTCGTTCCGGTCGCGTACACGCTCGGCGTGACCTGGGGCTACGGCCTGTTCGGCGCCTGGTGCGGCGGGCTGGTGTTCGTGATCGCGCTCGCGGCGTTGTTGCTCTGGCGCTTCCGCTCGGGCGCCTGGCGGCGGATCCGGATCTAGCCTTTCGACTTCGCAGGGCTTCGCCTCGCTGCGCGCCGGACGGCTTGCGCTCTAGCCGCGAGTCCGGTGCGGCGCCGGTGCGCGCGTCATCAACCGGTGGTGGCGCAGGTGGAGTTTCTTCCACAGGTCGTTGGGCGCGTCGTCGAAGATCGACCCGGTCGGAAGGTCGGCGACGATCCAGTCGCCGCGCGCGATCTC
>CAZPNB010000238.1:0-3996 GCA_964587305.1 uncultured Spirochaetales bacterium
GGCCGCGAACGAAGTCGGCGAGTGCTTCGCCGAGCCGGACGAAGCCGTGTCCGCGCGGTGGATGCGCGCGCAGGTAGGCCCGGGAGAGAAGCACCCAATCGTCTGACCCGAGCACGCGCACCAGCGTCGGAAAATTGGTCGCCAGCGCCGCGCGCAGGCTCGCGGCATAGGCGTCGGCGTAGACGCGCAGGCCGCGCGCGGCGCCGACCGGCAGGTCTTCGTCGAGCAGCGCGCCGATTCCGACACGCGCGGCGTCGTCGGGCGGATCGACGACGCGATGCCAGAGCTCGCGCTGCAGCGAGCCCCAGTCCTGCGCGCTCCGACGCGGCGCGTGCGCCTCGCCGTCACGGCGCGGTGCGGGAGAGCTGCGGACCGCAAGCGCGGCCGCGTGGCACACGCGCGCCTCGTTCACCTCGGCGACGAGTTCGGCGTACGCGGGAAACGCGTCGTCGCGTTCCACGATCACGTCGGCGGCCGGGAAGTGCTGCACGGCGGCGGTGAAGAGCTGCCACACGGCTGGCGGCACGGGGTCCGCGTGCGTGTCGATCCGCACGTCGGCGAGCACGGCGTGACCCGCGAGGTGCATGTATCCCACCGCGCTCTCGGGCAAGAGCGCCAGCGCGCGCGCTGGATCGGCGCCGAGATTCAGGGCGTTGATGAAGAGGTTGTTCACGTCGAGCAACACGCCGCAGCCGGTGCGGCGGCACAGCTCGGCCAGGAACTCCGCCTCGTCCATCTCGCGAGCGCGGAACGCAACGTAGGCGGTAGCGTTCTCGACCAGCAGGCGCCGTCCGATCCGGTCCTGGACCCGCGCGACCCGCTCTGCTGTGTGGCGGAGCACGTCGCCGGTGTAGGCGACGGGCAGGAGATCGTGCGACTGATGCCCGCCGAGCGCGGTCCAGCACAGATGGTCGCTGACGTAGACGGGCTCACAGCGCGACACCAGCACGTGCAGCGCGTCGAGGTACGCCGCGTCGAGCGGATCGCTGCCCGCGATCCCCAGACCGACACCGTGCAGCGCGATCGGATGATCGCCGCGCAGTCGCTCGAGCAGCGCGCGGCGCGGGCCGCCGACGCCGAGGTAGTGGTCCGAGACGATCTCGAGCCAGTCGACGCTGCGCGGCGCGCGGGCGATCTCCTCCGCGTAGGGTGTGCGGAAGCCGAGACCGAAGTGCGGCGAGCTCATCGCGAGGGGGGGGTGCGGAGACGCGGCGGCGCCGCGTCTCCGCGTGGGATCACTCGTGCTTCTCGAGCTTCTCGGCCTCGGCGGCGGTGGTCCATGCGCCGCCCGCCGTCTCGCAGGCGGCCTGAGTGGTGAGAACCTCGACCTTTGTGCCGCCACACTTGCCTTCGTGGCCCTTCACGCTCTTGCCACAGTGGCTGCGGTAGCAGGCCTTGGCGTCCGCAGCGCCAGCCTGCGCCAACGCTACCGAGCCGGCCAGACCGACGACGGTGCTGGCAACGATCGCCCCGAACGTTGACATCTTCATGACTGATTTACCTCCCTCCGGCGTCGGCACACGGCCGCCCGGTTGCGCGTGCTTGGATGCGCGACTCGGCGGATCGTCACGCGAACATCGGCGAAATCCGCCGAACTCGTCGGCGGGAGCATACACTCGCCGTCAGGCGAAGGGGATCGCGTGATGCAAGAGCTGGCAGGCAGGACGGCGTTCGTGACCGGTGCCGGCAGCGGCATCGGGCGCGGGATCGCGCTCGCGCTGGCCGGAGAGCAGATGCAGGTGGCCGTGGCCGACATCGACGCGGCGAGCGCCGAACGCGTGGCGGAAGAGATCGCGGACCGCGGCGGCAACGCCTTCGCGGTGCTCGCGGACGTCACCTCGCAGGCATCGCTCGACGCGGCGGCGAAGGAGACGTCGGCGCGCGCCGGTGGGGTGCACTTGCTCGTCAACAACGCGGGCGTGATGGCGCCGCTGGGCCCGCTGGCGGCGCGCAGCGAGGCCGACTGGCACTACGTGTTCGACGTGAACGTCCACGGCCCGGTGCGCGGCGTGCGCGCCTTCCTGCCTCATCTGCGCGCGAGCGCACCGGACGCGCACATCGTGAACACCGCCTCGCTGGGCGGGCTCGTCGCGGTGCCGGGAGCGTCGGTGGGTGTTTACGTCGCGTCGAAGTTCGCCTGCGTCGGCTTCACCGAGTCGCTGCGCGACGAGCTCGCCGCGGAAGGGATCGGCGTCTCGCTGCTCTGCCCCGGGATGACGCGCTCGAACCTGATGGCGACGTCGGCGCGCAACCGCCCGGAGCGCTTCGGTGGGCCCGACGAGCCGCCGCCCGACCTCGCCCCGAGCCCCCGGCTCGACGCGCGGATGATCGACGCCGAGGCGGTCGGCCCGGTCCTGGTGCGCGGCGTGCGGGAGAACCGCCTCTATATCGTCACGCACCTCGACCTGCGCTCCGCGATCGAGCGGCGCAGCGCCGCAATCCTCGCCGACTTCGACGCCGAGGCGCGGTCGCGCGACGATCGGATAGCCTAGCGCCATGGACACACCCGATCCGTTCGCGCCGGCCCGACTGGGGCCGGTGGAACTGCGCAACCGCATCCTCAAGGCGGCGACATTCGAGGGGATGAGTCCGAAGAACGTCGTCTCCGACTCGCTCGTCGAGTTTCATCGGCGGATGGCCGGCGGTGGCGTGGCGATGACGACGGTGTCGTACATCGCGGTCTCAGTCGACGGCATGGGTGCGCCAGCGGAGATCTACATCCACCCGGCCGCGGCCGACGGACTCGCGCGAATCGTCAACGTCGTGCACGCCGAGGGCGCCCGGATCGCGGCGCAGCTCGGACACGCAGGCGCGGTGGGCGTCCTGCGCGGCAAACGGGTGGTCGGCCCGTCGCGAGGCCGCACGATGATGGGCACCCGGGTCGAGGCGATCACGCTCGACGGCATCGACGAGGTCGCCCAGCAGTTCGCAGCGGGCGCGCGGATGCTCGCGGAAGCGGGATTCGACGCGATCGAACTCCACTTCGGTCACCACTACCTGCTGTCGTCGTTCATGAGCCCGCGGTGGAACCGGCGCCGCGACGACTACGGCGGTTCGCTCGAGAATCGGGCGCGCCTGCCGCGGCGGATCCTGCGCACGGTTCGCGACGCCGCGGGCAACCGCGTCGCGATCACCGCCAAGATGAACATGGTCGATGGCGTACGCGGCGGGCTCGAGGTCGAGGAGAGCCTGCGCTTCGCGTCGCTCTACGAGAGCGACGGGGTGCTCGATGCGATCGAGCTGACGGGCGGCGGGTCGCAGGCCAATCAGATGTTCATGTTCCGCGGCGACGCGCCGCGCAAGGAGATGGCGGCGGTCCTTCCGCCGATCCCGAGGATTGGGTTCCGTCTGTTCGGCAGGGCGCTGTTCAAGGACTATCCGTTCGAGGAGGCGTACTTCCTTCCGCTGGCGCGGAGGTTCCGTCAGGCCCTCTCGCTCCCGCTGATCCTGCTTGGAGGTATCAACACCGTCGAGACGATCCACCGCGCGATGGCCGACGGCTTCGAGTTCGTCGCGATGGGCCGAGCGCTGCTGCGCGACCCCGACTTGATCGGAAAGATGAGCGCAGGATCCGCGACGAGCGGAAACTGCATCCACTGCAACAAGTGCATGGTCAGCATCTACTCGGGCACCCGCTGCGTGATCGACCACCCGGAACCGCTGCAGATCAGCTGACTCGGATCCGTGTCGTCTGTCGGTTCAGCGCGCCGCGGGAAGAGGCTGCGGAGCCTCCGGCGGGCGCTGCTCGAACAGGAAGCGGTCCGCCCACCAGGTGTTCCAGTGCTCGGTGAGGTAGGCGATCTTGCCGTCGGCGCGGAAACGGAACACGAAGCAGTAGACGTTGCTGTAGTCTCGCCCGGCGCGCGTCTTCGCGACCATGTTGTGCTGGCGCACGACGTAGTCGCCGTCGGCGATCACCAGCACCTGCTCGTTACGCACGGTGGTGAGGTCGTACGCGTCGATCCCGAAGCGGCTCATGTCCGTGCCGGCGCTGTT
>CAZPNB010000239.1:0-5728 GCA_964587305.1 uncultured Spirochaetales bacterium
CTCGAAGAGACGGCGCTGCCGATCGACCTGTTCCTTCCGGATCTGGAGACGTCGACGCTGCCGCGGGTGCCCGGCACCGCGGTGTTCCTGACCGGAGACCCCACTGGCACGCCGCACGCGCTGCTGCACAACATCAAGCACAACAAGGTCGTTCACGAGCGGACGATCTGCCTGACACTGCTCACTGAGGACGTGCCGTACGTCGCAGCCAGCGAGCGCTTCACCGCGAAGGCGCTCGACCAGGGCTTCGTCCGCGCGGTGGCGCGCTACGGGTTCATGGAGGTGGCCGACGTGCCCGCTCTGCTCCGGCGGATCCGCGATCAGGGCTTCCCGATCGATCTCGAAGACGCCAGCTACTTCCTCGGGCACGAGCAGCTGATCCCGACCGGCGAATCGGGCATGTGGCGCTGGCGCGCAGCGCTGTTCGCGTACCTCTCCCGCAATGCCCAGAGCGCCACCACCTACTTCCGGATTCCACCGAACCGGGTCGTCGAGCTGGGGGCTCAGGTCGAGCTGTGAGCGCTCTCCGTAGGGCGGATTAGCGAAGCGTAATCCGCCACTCCGAGACGGTCGCTGTGGCGGATTACGGCCTTCGGCCTAATCCGCCCTACGAACTCTCACAGGATCGCGATCGGATTGACCGGCGAGCCGGTTCCGCCGCGCACGCGCAGCGGCGAAACGGTGAACAGGAACTCCCAGCGACCGCGCTCGGCGCACGCGGCGGCCAGCCGCGACAGGTCGGGGTTGTCGAGCAGATGCACGCCCATCGCCACCAGGCAGCACTGGTGCAACGGCACCGGCCACCCGGGAATCTGCAGATTCGGAAGGCCGTCCGAGATGCCGTCGCTGCCGAGTACCGCGATGCGCCGCTCGTGCAGCCACGGGATGCAAGTGGGGTGGAGACCGGCGAGCCCGTCGCCGGTGGGGCTCCACGGGCCTCGCGCGGCGCGGCGTGCGTCGCGCCCGGTCGAGACGAGCAGCACGTCGCCCTCTTCGACGCGCACGCGCTGCGCGCGCAGGGCTGCGTCGAGGTGTTCGGGAAGGATGCGCTCGTCGGGCTCGAGCCACGGGCGGCCGTGCAGGCGCGGCACGTCGATCAGCACGCCGCGCGTGGCGATGCCGTCGCGCGCCGCCATGATGTCGTTCTTCAGCGCGCCGATGCTCTTGACGTCGCTGGCGGGGAAGCCGTTGTACATCGTTTCGCCGACGAACACATGGCAGAGCGCGTCGATGTGGGAGGTGGCCATGCCGTGAAACGAGATGCCGATGTAGTCGAGCGCGGTCTCGAGACCCGCCACACCGCTCGCCCACGGCGCATCGCCGGCGATCAGCATATGGTGCTGGGCGGGGATCGGATTCTCGACCGACGGAAGCACCGGGAAGTCGAGCGCGCAGCTCACGGCGTGACCGTCCACGACGGTGCGCGCGGCGCGTGCGCGCACCGCGGCCGTGATGTAGTTCAGCGCGCCCGCCTGATCATCGGCCCCCCAACGGCCCCAGTTCTTGACCGCCTCGAAGGTCTTCGCCATCCACTCGGCCGTGACGTCGGACACGCGCTCCCCCCGCAACTCAGGAAAATTCTGGAATCAGCGCCTCGCCGGTCGTGCGCAGGCTCGCGAGCACGTCCTGTTGCGCGACCCCGCCGAACGACATCAGGCACATCAGGCGGTCGACTCCGATCGACGCGTAACCGGCGACCTTCGCGCGGCAGCTCGCGACGTCGCCGATCACCACGCTCTCGATCGGCTCCAGCACTTCGAACGCCTCGACTGGATCGATCGTCTCACCGACGAGCTGGCGGTTCAAGAGCCGGATCACCGGGTTGGGATCGTCGAGGTCGATCTCACCGGTGACGTCGGCCGCCGCCACGCTGCGCGAGACGCGCGGATCGCTGCTCTGGAGGTCGCCGCGGATCGCGTCGATCCACAGCTTGCGCGGCACCTGGAACACACCCGGCGCGGCGTTCAGGAACCACAGCGCCGACTCGGCCGCGCGACTCGCGATCGCCTGCGCGCGCGTCTGTGCACAGTGCATGAACGTGAAGACCGCGCGCTGATCGTTCGTGAAGCTGCCCACCGGCGCGCCGCCCGACGCGAGCCCCGCCCGATACTCGGAGAAGAGTGTGCGCAGGCTGGCGAGCGGCGTGAACAGCGTCGTGGCCAGCACGCCGACGCCGAGCTCGCCCGCCATCCTGAACGACTCGGGGCTGGTGCAGGTCTGCCACAGCGGCGGGTGCGGCACCGCCACCGGCTTCGGCAGCACGGTGCGTTCGGGAATCACCAGCAGGTCGCTCTTCCACGCGAAGGAGTCCTGCGTCCACATGCGCGGGATCACGGTGAGCGCTTCGCGCAGCTCCGCGCGCGAGCGGTCCGGATCGACGCCGAACGCGTCCCACTCGGTTCCGCCCGAGCGCGCGAGGCCGAGCTCGAGCCGGCCGCCCGACAGCACGTCGACGAACGCCGCGCGCTCGGCGACGCGGATCGGGTGGTTGATCCGAAACGGCGCCAGCACGCCGGAGTGGCCGAGGTGGATGCGCTCGGTCTCGCGCGCCAGAACCACCAGCATCAGCTCGGGGATCGAGCTGTAGCTGAACTCGGTAGCGCCGTGGTGCTCGACGGTCCACCAGCAGCCGAAGCCCAGCGCGTCGGCGAGCGCAGCCTGCTCGATCGCGTCGAAGTAGACCTGCCGCTCGCGGATCGGGTCGCCGCGCCGCGCGCGCTGGAGCTCGGAGAAGACGTCGAGGACGATCCGCTGAGACGGCGCCATTGCAGCTCCTGTCCCGCCGACCGCTTGACGGCGGCCGGCGAGATCCGGAACGCTACAACTGATCGAGGCCGCTTGTACACCAGAATCGGAGCCGCCGTTGACCGACCGGAGCCTCTGGAAGCCGCTCTCCCTGTTTCATTTCACGCTCTCGGTTTCCTTGCTCGAGCGCTCGATCGCGTTCTACACCGCCGTCGGCTTCCGGGTGCTGCGCGACAACCGCGACGTGGTGTGGCCCGACTACGTCGCCACCCAGTTCGGCCTCGAGCGCGCGCAGGGGCGCGGCGCACTGCTGGCGCTGGGTGACGACGCACTCCACACGCGGCTCGACCTGATCGAGTGGCTCGAGCCCGAGGCCCGCTTCCCTGACACCCCGCTGGCCCGCACCGCGCCGCGGATCATCGCGATCCGGGTCGAGAGTGTGCGCGCCGCGTACGCGGATCTGCGCGGCCGCGGCATCGAGTTCATCACGCCGCCGCGCGGACCCGACGCCGCAACCGGCATCGAGGCCGTCGTCTGCTGCCGCGACCCGGACCAGACGATCGTCGAGCTGATCGAGTACATGCCGGGGGTGCTCGGCAGCCGCATCGAGTCGCTGCCGCGCCGCTCCGGCTAACGCGCGGTCGCGGCGTACCGCTTCGTCAGTGCGACCGCCGCGACCCCGACGGCGAGCGCGACCGCCGCCCACGCCAGCTCCAGGCGCGAGGCTTCGGTGAACACCCACAGGCTCACCGCCACACCGAGCAGCGGCACCCAGGGCCCCCCCGGCGCGCGGAACTCGGCGTCGCGAAGCGGGCGCATCCGCAGCACCGCGAGACAGGTGGCCAGGTACTGCACCGCAACCGCCACGTTGGACATCCCGATCAGCGAGCGGTAGTCGAACGGAATCACCAGCGCGATCGCGAGCGCCGCGGTCGCGAGCACGGCGACGTGGGGCGACCCGAAGCGCGGGTGGACCGCACCGAGCACGTCCGGCAGATCGCGACCCTGCGCTGCGGCGAACAGGTAACGCGGCGTGCCGAGCGCGCTGCCCGACACGAAGCCGAGCGTCGAGATCAATCCGCCCGCCACGACCATGAAGCCGAGAGCCGGAGCCACGGCGAGCGCGGCGTCGGCGAGCGGAGCGTCGCTCGGCGCAGAGAGGCGCGCGCCCGAAGCGATCAACACGCTCTGCACGATCACGTACAGGATCGACGCGGCCACCAGCGAGCTCACGATCGCGATCGGCAGAGCGCGCTGCGGCGCGCGCGCCTCGCCGGCCGGAACCGGCACGACCTCGAAGCCCTGCGCGGCGAACAGCGCGATGAACATCGCGGACCCGACACCGGACCAGCCGCGCGGCAGCTCGAGATTCCAATGCGCGCCCGAGGTCCCCGGCAAGAGCGCGCAGACCAGCGCGATCAGCACCGCGAACTTGGCGATCGTGAACGCGTCGACGGCCAGCGCGCCCGGCTTGGCTCCGGCGTAGTTGAGTGCGGCGAACAGCGCGATCACGAGGACCGCGACCCACCGCTGGCCGACCGCCGGTTCGAGCCACGGCAAGAGGCGCACCGCGTAGGCAGCCGCCGCCGACGACACCGCGGCAAACGAGAACACCGCGTTGGCGAAGCACATCCAGCCGACCGCGAAGCCGACCCGCGCGCCGAACGCGTCGCGGGCATACAGGTAGGGACCACCGGTGCGGTCGCCGCGGCTCGCGGCCTCGGCGTAGCACAGCGCGATCGGCAGCAGGCCGATCGCGCACAGCAGGAACGCCAGCGGCGACAGCGCCCCCATCTCCCGGTACAAGTCGTCCGGCAGCAGGAAGATGCCGGACCCGACGATCGCATTGAGCCCGAGGCAGGTGACGTCGAAGCGCGAGAGCGAGCGTCGCATGGGTGGTGCGCGGGAGTGTACCGGCAGCGAACGGTAAGCGACGCGATAGTCTCAGCCCATGGCCAGCACGTCGATCACACCCGCGTCGCCGCTCCGGGAGCGGCTGTACCGGCTGGTCCCCGCCTTCGACTCGCTGCGACACTACCCGGCTTCGAACCTGCGCGCCGATGGCCTGGCCGGGCTCACCGTGGCCGCGGTCGCCGTCCCGCAGGCGATGGCCTACGCGATGGTCGCCGGCCTGCCGGCGGAGTACGGCCTCTACACCGCGATCGTGATGACAGCAGTCGGCGCGCTGTTCGACTCCTCGCGCCAGCTGATCAACGGCCCCACCAACGCGATCTCGATCGCCCTGCTCTCGGTGATCGCGGCGGTCCCGGTGGAGCAGAAGGTGCAGGTAGCGGTCCTGCTGGCGTTCCTGGTCGGCGCGATCCAGCTCGGGATCACGCTGCTGCGGCTCGGCGACCTGTCCCGCTACATCTCCCACTCGGTGATCGTCGGCTTCACCGCGGGCGCGGGCACCCTGCTCGTGCTCGACCAGATCAAGAATCTGTTCGGCATGCAGTCGATGGGGGACACCCACGACCACTTCCTGTACCGGCTGTGGCAGACGCTAGTGGAGGGCGGCGGCGTCCACGCGGAGACGGCCGCGATCGGGCTCGGCGCGATCGCGCTGGTGATCTCGCTGCGCTGGCTGAAGCGCCGGCTCGGGCTGCCCTTCCTGCCGGAGCTCTTGCTCGTCGTCGTGCTGATGGCCGCGCTGGTCGATGGGTTCGGCCTGGACGCGCGCGGTGTGAAGGTAGTGGGCGAGATCCCCGCGAAGCTGCCGTCGGCGGCGATGCCGCTGCTGGCGCCCGAGCAGATCCGCGAGTTCGCGAGCGGCGCGCTGGCGATCGCGCTGCTCGGCCTGCTCGAAGCGATCGCAATGGCCAAGGCGATCGCGGCGGTGACCGGCCAGAAGCTCGACATGAACCAACAGTGTCTGTCCGAGGGCCTGGCGAACTTCTCTGGGAGCTTCTTCCAGTGCATGCCGGGCTCGGGCTCGCTCACGCGCTCGGCGATCAATCAACAAGCCGGCGCCGTCACCCAGTGG
>CAZPNB010000240.1:0-7697 GCA_964587305.1 uncultured Spirochaetales bacterium
TTCCTGCGAGCTTCGGTAATCCAATTCCGAGCCAGCCGGGGCCCGCGGTCGCGAAGAGCATCGGCATCAAATACGACTTCAACCTGACCGCGCAGGACGGAGCGTCCTTTACCTCGGTCTTCGTGGTCGAGCCCATTCCGGAGCCGAGCACGGCGCTGCTCCTCGGCGTCGGGCTCGCCGCGCTCGCGAGGGCCTCGCGGCGCCGATAGATCGTCGGCAGGAGCTGGGCGGAGCGCACTGCTCCCGGGTTTCCGAGCGGCGCGCAGGCATGGCCGGCGCGCCGCTCCTGCTTTCAGGCTCCCGCGGCGCGTGGGGCGCATTTTGCGGACGCATATACTGAAAGGCTAGCGAGAAGCCGGGGTACACTGGTCGAGCTGCCATTGTTTGATTGGCGAAGGATCTGCCCGTTTTGGCCCCCCGACTCATTGTTCTGAGCAGATCTCGATGAGCGTCTTCCGGCGCGGCGCAACTGTGTTAGGTCTTCTGCTGGCGCTCGCAAGTCCGGCGCAGGCGCAGACCTCCTTCGTCGCGTTCGAGAGCGGTCCGGTCCGCCCGGTCGCACTGACGCCCGACGGAATGAGGCTCCTCGCCTGCAACATCCCCGACAACCGGCTCGAGATCTTCGGCGTGTCGACGGACGGTCTCACGCACTTGGGATCGGTGCCGGTCGGCATGGAGCCCGTCGCGGTCGCCGCGCGCACCAACACCGAGGCGTGGGTCGTGAACCACCTCTCGGACAGCATCAGCGTCGTCGACCTCGCGTCGAGCCCGCCGCGCGTGACGCGCACGCTGCTCGTCGGTGACGAACCGCGCGACATCGTGTTCGCAGGCACCGGTGGCAACCGCGCATTCATCACGACCGCGCGCCGCGGCCAGCAGCGAAACAACGCTTCGCTGATCGGCGTCACCCCAGGCGCGGGTAGCCCGCTGCTGACCTCTCCCGGCGTGCCGCGGGCCGACGTCTGGGTTTGGGACGCAACCAATCTCGGAGAGGCCTTCGGCGGAATTCCGCTGCGCATCCTCAGCTTCTTCTCGGACACGCCGCGCGCGCTCGCGACCGACGGCACCACCGTCTACATCGCGGCATTCCACTCGGGCAACCAGACCACCGCGATCAACGAGAGCGCGGTCTGCAACGGCTTCACCGCCGCGGGACCTTGTACGACGCCCGGTGGCGCAACGGCTCCGGGCGGCCTGCCCGGTCCGAGCACGAATGCGGTTGGCGCAGCAGCTCCCGAGACCAGCCTGATCGTGAAGTTCGACCCGCCGACCGGGCAATGGCGCGACGTGCTCGGCCGCGACTGGGACGCCGTCGTGCCCTTCGATCTGCCGGATCACGATGTCTTCGCGGTGAATGCGGACACGTTCGCGACCGTCTCGCCGGCGCCCTTCGACCGCGTCGGCACGATCCTGTTCAACATGGCGCTGAACCCGACGAGTGGGAAGCTCTACGTCTCGAACACCGAGTCGCCGAACCTCACGCGCTTCGAGGGACCCGGTGTGTTCGGTGGCAGCACCGCGCAGGGCCACATCTCCGAGGCGCGCATCAGTGTGATCGATCTGAGCACCGGGAGCGTCGATCCGCAGCATCTGAACCCGCACATCGACTACAGCGAGCTCTTCACCGGTCCGAACCCTCCTCCCGTCGACCAGAAGAACCACAGCCTCGCGACGCCGCTCCAGATGGCCGTGTCTTCGACCGGGACCGTGTACTTGACGGCCTACGGCTCCGCGAAGATCGGCGTCTTCAGCACCGCGGTGCTCGAAAACCCTGCCTTCGAGACGAGCTACGACCCGACGACGGCCAGCGCGAGCTACATCCAGACCGGAGGGGGCCCCGCGGGCCTCGTGCTCGACGAGCCGCGCGGGCGGCTCTACGTGTTCGCGCGCTTCGACAACTCGGTCGCGGTGATCGACCCGGCCACGCGCGCAACGCTCGCGACCCACGTTCTGCACAACCCCGAGCCGGCGTCGATCATCGACGGGCGGCCTTTTCTGTACGACGCCGTGCTGACCTCGGGCAACGGCGAAGCTTCGTGCTCGAGCTGCCACATCTTCGGAGACCTCGACAGCCTCGGCTGGGATCTCGGCAATCCGGACGACGTGGTCATTGCGAACCCGCAGCCGCACCAGGGCAATGGCGCCCTGAGCACCTTGCACCCGATGAAGGGCCCGATGCTCACGCAGACGTTGCGCGGGCTCGCGACGCACGGCGCGCTGCATGCGCGCGGAGATCGGGTCATCGGCTTCTTCGGCACCGACACCTGCTCGCCGAACCCGAGCGGCTCGGCCTGCGACGAAGATCTCTCGTTCCGGAACTTCATCGTGGCCTTCCCGGGCCTCGTCGGCCGCGACGGGCAGATCTCCGCGGCGCAGATGCAGACGTTTGCGAACTACGCGCTCCAGCTCCAACTGCCGCCGAGCGCCGTCCGGAATCTCGACAGCACGCTCACTAGTGGGCAGCAGGTCGGGTTCAACCTCTGGGACGACCAGGCGGTTCTCGCGGACGCAACGAATAACAACCAAGCCCGCCAGTGCAACGACTGCCATACGATCGACCCGGCGAAGGGCTTCTTCGGCAGCAACTCGGCGAAATCCAAGGCCGCCGAGGCCGCCCAGAACTTCAAGATTCCCAACCTGCGCAACCTGTACACGAAGGTCGGGATGTTCGGCCCGACCACGGGCATTGCCACGAACTTCGGCGACCAGATTCGCGGCTGGGGCTTCCAGCACGACGGCTCGATCGACTCGCTGAAGATCTTCCTCGATTCGCCGGGGTCTCCGGGCTTCTTCGCGCTGACGAATCAACAGAAATTTGATCTCGAGTCGTTCATGCACGCGTTCCCGACCGATCTGGCGCCGATCGTCGGCCAGCAGATCACGCTCACCGCGACGAACGCGGCCGCCGTCAACACGCGCATCAACCTGCTGATCACGCGCTCCGGCACCGCGTTCACGTCGCTGATCCTCGGCGGCACCGTCACCGAGTGCGATCTGATCGTGAAGGGCAGCGTCGGCGGCGCGGCGCGCGGGTGGAAACGGTTGTCGTCGGGTCTGTTTCAGGACGACCTCGGCAGCACGATCGACGACGCACCGCTGCGCGCGCTGGCGACGACGGAGGGCCCGCTCACCTACACCTGCGCGCCTCCGGGCTCCGGTACGCGCATGGGCATCGACCGCGACGAAGACACCGTGCACGACGGCCTCGACAACTGCCCGGCCGTGGACAATCTCGATCAGCTCGACACGGATTCCGACCTCGCAGGCAACGTCTGCGACCCAGACGACGACGGGGACGGCTTCTCCGATGGCGTCGAGACGAACACCGGCATCTACGTCGGCCCGAACGACACCGGCACGAATCCGCTGGTCGCCGACACAGATGTCGATTCGTTCGCGGACGGTCTCGACAACTGCCCGGTGGTCGCCAATGCGAGCCAGCTGAACACCGACGGCGACGGCTTCGGCAACGCGTGCGATGTCGACGACGACGGCGACGGGTTGCTCGATACGGTCGAGACGAACACGCTCGTCTTCGTGAGCGCGAGCGACACCGGGACGGACCCGCTGTTGACCGATACCGATGTCGACGGTGCGGCAGACGGCGTGGAAACCGGCACCGGGACCTGGAACGGCCCGAACGACCGGGGCACGAACCCGGTCGTGGCGGATACCGACGGCGACGGCTGGAGCGACGGAATCGAGACGAATACCGGCGTCTTCGTCGGCGCGGCAGACACCGGGACGAACCCGCTGCTCGCGGACACCGATGCCGACGGGGCCAATGATCCGCTCGACAACTGCCGGTTCCTCGCGAACGCCGATCAGCTCGACACCGATGGTGACCTCGCCGGAAACGCCTGCGACGCCGACGACGACGGCGACGGCCTGCTGGACGCGGTCGAGACCGACACCGGAACCTTCGTCGGGCCCGGCGACACGGGCACGGACCCGCTGCTCGCAGACACCGACGGCGACAGCTACCTCGATGGGGACGAGGTCACCGCGGGCAGCGACCCGACGGATCCGGCCTCGATCCCGGGTACCCCGAGCGTGCCCGCGGTTCCTCTTCCTGGATTCCTGCTGCTCGCGGGCGCACTCTGCGCGGTGTCGTGGAAGATGCAGGCGCGCAGCGCGAAGCAGGCCTAGCCAGACAGGACGACATCGGCATCATGAACGCCGCGTTCGTGGCCTTCCAGGCGCGGAAGCACCGGCTCGACATCACCGTGATCGACCCGATGGTCGACGGCGGCGGCCGAATGCGGGTCGACACGGCCGAGGCTGCCCGCCGGGTGGGCGGGTTCGACCTGGCCGTGGCCGACACAACGTGCTGGAGCACGTGCCGCGGTACCGGCTCTTCCTGAGCTTCTACCTCGACTCGCCCGGCGATTCGATCGTGATCGGTGAGGGCGAGGGCTTCGGCGCGGAGGCCGCGCCGATCCCGGAGCCGGGGACCGGCCTCCTGCTCGTCGCATCGCTGGCCGGGATCGCCCTGCGCGCCCGGCGGCCCTCGTAACGCCCGGGCCGCGTCGGGCGTTCTCTCCTCGGATCCACTGAGATCCGAGGAGACCCATGACGCAACTCGCACCGCTCTATCAGTCTGGCGGCGCTACGATCGCCGTGATTCTCGCCGGGATGGCGATCCTTGCGCTGATCGAGACCGCGATCCCGCTGCATGCCCGCGGGCGACCGAACCGAGCCCATCTCGCGCCGAATCTCGCGCTCACCTCGATCACGTTCGCGACGAACCTCGTCTTCAACGCCGCGCTCGTGGCGGCGCTGATCTGGCTCGAGTCGATCGGCTTTGGCTTGCTGGGTGTCCTGGCGCTTCCCGCGCTCGCGACCACCGCGATCACCGTCGTCGTGCTCGACTTCTCGTTCTACGTCGCGCACCGCGCAATGCACAGGATTCCGGGCTTCTGGCGCCTTCACAGCGTTCATCACAGCGATCCGGCCGTCGATGTCACGACGACGGTCCGTCAGCATCCGGGCGAGGGCGTGATCCGATACGCGTTCATGTCCGCGTTTGCGATCGCTCTGGGCGCGAGCCCCGCGGCCTTGGCGGTCTACCGCTCGTGGTCCGCGCTCAATGCGCTGCTCGAGCACACCAATGTTCGGGTGCCGCTGCGCCTCGACAGCCTGCTCTCGCTCGTGGTCACGACGCCGAACATGCACAAAGTCCACCATTCCCGGGCGCCGGAACAGACCGATACGAACTACGGCAACATCTTCTCGCTCTTCGACCGGCTCTGCTCCACCTTCACGCCGTCTCGGCACGGGGTGAGCATCGACTACGGACTCGACGGCTTCGACGACCCGGAAACGCAGACGACGGCAGGGCTGCTCGCGGTGCCGTTTCGGAACGCCGGGGCAAACGCCGGAACGGCGACGCCACGAGCGGTTGCGGAAGGAGCGTGATGGAAGAAGCGAGCGCTGTGCGTCCTCGACGGGTTCTCCGCGCGCGCCGTCGCCGTGCGCTTCAAGCCGCTCGCGGGAGAGGTAGACCAGGCCGCCGGTATCGTGTGGCGCTATCGCGACCCGGACAACGTCGCGACGATCCTTGTCGGCCAGGCGCCGAAGCGAGTAGCCTTCCTTCCCGCCGCTGGCGACTGAGCGCCACTCGGCGCACCTCGGAGCGAGCCGCCGATGAGCCGACACGACTACGACCCCGCCTTCCGCGACCTGCTGCCGCTGCTTCCGACGGTGCAGGATCTCTCCTCCGCGGAGAAGGTTCGGGAGCTGCGCGCGTCGCGCGTACTGATGTTTCCGGTGCCTCCCGATCGCGAGGACGTTGGGAAGGAGGACCACCGCATCTCGGGTCCGCCACAGGCGCCCGAGGTTGCGGTCCGCGTCTACCGTCCGAAGGCCGACCGGGATGCACCGCGGCCGGCAGTGTTCGAGATCCACGGCGGCGGTTTCATGATGGGCGACATCGCGATGATGGATCCGTGGTGTCAGCGGGTGGCCGCCGAGATCGACGCGGTGGTCGTCTCCGTAGAGTATCGACTCGCGCCGGAGCATCCGTTCCCGGCGGGCCTCGAGGATTGTCATGCTGCGCTCGTGTGGACCGCGACGGAGGCGAAGCAGCTCGGGGTCGACCCCGACCGGATCGCGATCGCCGGCCAGAGCGCCGGAGGCGGCCTCGCCGCGGCCACTGCGCTGCTCGCGCGCGACCGGGGCGGACCGAAGCTCTGCTTCCAGCTGCTCGAGATCCCCGAGCTCGACGACCGCCTCGACACGCCGTCGATGCTGGCGTTCACCGACACGCCGCTGTGGAACCGACCGAACGCGGTGTGGAGCTGGCGCCACTACCTCGGCCCCGACCACGCCGGAGAGGTCTCGCCGTACGCGGCGCCGGCGCGCGCCGAGGATCTCTCGGGCCTTCCGCCCGCGTACGTATCGACGATGGAGTTCGACCCGTTGCGCGACGAGGGCATCTTGTACGCGCTGCGGATGCTCCAGGCCGGCGTCTCGGTGGAGCTGCACTCGTATCCGGGCACGTTCCACGGGTCGGCGTTGCTGCCGTCAGCAGAGCCCTCGCGCCGCAACGTCGACGAGGTGCTCGGCGTTCTGGCGCGCCGGTTGCGGCGCTGACGGACACGCGTCTCAGCGCGGCGCGAGCTCGACCAGCGGCACCACTTCGGCGCTCGGCGTCTCGATCTCGCCCTCGGGCAGCATGAAGCGCCAGAACACCAGGCCGAACGGACGCCCCTCGGTGTCGAGCCAGTTCGGCAATCCGGGGTCGCGGTGGGCGAGGATCATCCGGAAGCTGCCGTCGCGCTCGAGGGTGGTCTGCGCGCGATTGCGCGAGACCGTGCGGTTCGCGTAGTCGTAGGTCTGCATGTGCCGGTTCCACAGCGAGACGTTGGCGCAGCGGCAGGTGGGCCAGCGACCCGTCATCACGAGCGCGTCGTCGGGGCCGATCACATACGGCGCCATCGAGTACGCCGCGTCGAACGCCGCCAGCCCGAAGTCGCCGGGCGGCACCGGCTTCGGGAACTGGTTGGGCACGCTCGACACGAACGGCGGCTGCGGGCGGTTGCCCATCGGCGGCTGACCGAGGCTGCGGCTGCGCACGAAGCGCGCGACCCGGCGGATGCCGCGCGCCACCGACGCGTCGCTGGGCGCCGGCGGCACCGGGGTCGGCTCGAGCACGTCGATCTCGAATGCGGGGTTGCGCGTTGGATCCGCGGCGGCGCTGCGCTCGTTCTCGTAGTAGTGCCGCGTCGTGATGCGCGTGGCCCCCGGCGCGAGCGCCAGCCAGTTGCGTTTTGCCGGCGTCCCGCCGAAGCGGATCTCGAAACGGCCCTCGGCGTCCAAGTCGAACTGGGTGTCGTTGAGCACGCCGGCCGTGCGCGTCGCCATGTCGCCGTCGGCGGTGTCGCACTCGACCGTGAACGAGACGTAGACCGCACCGTCCATCCGGCCGCGCACCCGATAGCTGTGGTCCGGGCTAACCGGGGCGTCGAAATAGATCGCGTCGGCGTTGTCGCCGGTGATCTTGCGCGTGGCCGACACGATGCGCTGGAAGCGCGGCCGGGTGGGATCGGTCTCGAAGTAGGTCAGCAGGCCGCCCTCGAGCATGTGCAAGAGCGCCCGGTGTGCGCCCGCGACGTCGGACTCGCTGTGCAGGTTCCACTCGGGGCCGGCCCAGCGCTCGTCGACCTCCTGCAACAGGTCGAGGAGTTCGCGCAGCG
>CAZPNB010000241.1:0-3317 GCA_964587305.1 uncultured Spirochaetales bacterium
ACCTGCGCACCGCGCGCCTGAGGCGCGAGTGATTGACCGACGTTCAGGTCGACGTAGGCCTTGTGCTGATCGGCGGGAATCGGCGCGATCAGGCCGTTCGCGCGCGCCTCGTCGAACGGGATCCGGCGGATCTCGCCGACCGCATCCACCAGCCGCGCCAGGTCTTCGTCCCGCGGCGGAACGTCTTGCGCGCCGTGACGGTTGTAGAACTTACCGCCGTTGTCGTCGGGATGGTTGTGCGACGCGGAGACGTTCAGCCCGGCCGTCGCGCCGAGGCGGCGGATCGCCAGCGACAGCTCCGGCGTCGACAGAAAACCTCCGTCCGGAAAGAACACCCGGATGCCCATCGCGGCGTAGACCTCGGCGGCGATGCGCGCGAAGTCGCGCGACGTGACGCCGATCAGCGGGTTCGGCCGGTCGGGGTGGTAGACCTTGCGCAGGTCGTGGAAGACCCGCACGTCGTACACGACCACCACCGAATGCGCGTTGCCCGGCTCGTAGCGGCGCAGGAACTCCGCGTGACCCTGCACGGAGCTCGCCAGCGTAAACGCGTTGAAGCGATTGGTGCCGATGCCGATCGGCCCGCGCCGCCCCCCGGTGCCGAACGGGAGCACCCGGAAGAAGCTGTCGAGCACGTCGCCGAAGCGCCCCGCCTCGATCAGCCAGTGGAGCTGCGGCCGGTAGATCTCGAACGCGGTGTCGGAGAGCCAGCGCTCCACGTTGTGGAGCGCCCGGGCGCGGTCATCGGCTCCGACCGCGAGCGCAGCGAAGCCGCGCCGGCAGGCTTCGAGGAGGGATTCCGGTGCACTCATGCGGACCTCCGGGCCACGAGACGCGGGATCTGCTGCCACGGGCCGGCGTTCGCTTCGAAATGCGGGCCGAGATCGTCCGGACGGTCGGGTCGAGTCAACGGCCCGATACCCCGAACACCTGCTCGCGCAGCGACGGGATCGGGAACGCGAGCGGCGGTGCGTCCGCGCCGCCGTTCACGGTGATCGTGCGGCCGGTGACCCAGGACGACGCGGGCGACGCCAGATAGAGCGCGCAGGCAGCGATGTCGGTGCTCTCGCCCATCCGCCCCATCGGGATGTTCTTGGCTGCGCGCTGCTTGAAATCGTCCGTCATCACGGACGCCGCGCCCGGCGTGTCGATCTGCCCGACGACGATGCTGTTCACGCGGACCTCGGGCGCGAACTCGGCGCCGAGCATGTGGGTCATCTGGTCGAGGCCCGCTTTCGCTGCGCCGTAGGGAACCAGGCCGCCGACGGCCTGTACGCTCGCGCCGGACGAGATATTCACCACCACGCCCGAGCCGGCGATCTTCACCATCTGCGGAACGACCAGCTTCATCAGCAGGAACGGGCTCGTCAGGTTGAAGCGGACGATCTTCTCGAACGCGCGCTCCGAGACCGCGAGCGACGGGCGTGGGATCATGCCGCCGGCGTTGTTCACCAGGATGTCGATGCGCCCGAAGCGGTCGAGCGCGACCTTTACCAGGCTCTCGAGCTGGGCGGTCTCGAGCACGTCGCAGCGCACCGCGACGCCCCGGCGCCCGGCGCGCTGCACCTGCGCAGCGGTCTCGTCGATGTCCTGCTGGGTGCGCGCGCAGCAGACGACGTCGGCACCCGCCTCGGCCAGCGCGACCGCGATCGCGCGGCCGATGCCGTGCCCGGCGCCGGTCACGATCGCGATCTTGTCGGTGACGCGAAACGAGTCGAGGATCAACGCTGCTCCTTCCGGGCGTCCACGGAACGCGCGCCGCAGTCTTGCACACACTTTAGTGGCCAGCTACGTGTGTCGAGCCAAGACCTTCCGCCGACGAGGAGAGAACGATCCCAATGTCTCGACATCGCGTCGTTCAATGGTCGACGGGCGGCGTCGGTGCGATCGCGGTGCGCGTGATCGCGGCCCGGCCCGATCTCGAGCTCGCCGGCGTCTTCGTGCACAGCGACGCGAAGGCCGGCCGCGACGCCGGCGAGCTCGCCGGAATCGCAGCGCTGGGCGTCACCGCCACCCGCGACGCGGACGCGCTGCTGGCACTCGCGCCCGACTGCGTCTGCTACACGGCCAGCGGCGAGTCGCGCCCCGAGGAATGCGTCGCCGACATGTGTCGCATGCTCGCGGCGGGCATCAACGTCGTCACCACGTCGATTCCGGGCCTCGTGCATCCTGCCGGCTACAACCCGAAACACGTCGCCCGGCTCGAGGCGGCGTGCCGCGAGGGCGGCGCGTCGCTCTACGCGTCGGGTCTCGAGCCCGGCTTCGCCGGCGACCAGCTCGTGCTGACGCTGGCCACGCTCTCGAATAAGATCACGTCGGTGCGCACGCAAGAGATCTTCACCTACGCCGACTACCTGGTCGCGTTCACGATGTTCGAGGTGTTCGGCTTCGGGAAGCCGCCCGGCCACCGCGCGATCATGGAGATCCCCGGGATCCAGACGTCGTCGTGGGGCCCGCCGGTGCGGATGGTGGCCGATCGCCTCGGGGCCAAGCTCGACGCGATCCGCGAGACCTACCAGAAGCGCGTGACCAACCGGCGGCTCGAGGTCGCCGCGGGCGTGATCGAAGCGGGCACCGTCGGCGCGGTCCGCTTCGAGACGATCGGCGTGGTGGATGGCCGCGACGCGATCGTGATCGAGCACGTGAACCGGATGGCGAACGACATTGCCCCCGACTGGCCGACGGCGGCGCGCGGCGGCACCTACCGGATCGCCGTCGACGGCGATCCGAGCCTCACCTGCGAGCTCCAGATGGGCACCCCGGCGAACTTCTCGGACCAGGGCATGATCGCGACGGCGATGCGCGTCGTGAACGCGATTCCGTACGTGTGCGAGGCGGCGCCGGGCCTGGTCACCTCGGCCGACCTGCCGCCGACCCTGCCGCGGCACGCGTTCAACGCCGCCTGAAGCGCCAGCGAGGGAACACGGAATGGGTCAGCTCGACGGTAAAGTGGCGATCGTCACGGGCACCAGCCGCGGCGTCGGCGTCGGAATCTCCCGGCGCCTGCTCGAAGAGGGCGCCGTCGTGATCGGCTGCTCGCGCCGCGCGCTGCCGGCGCTACCGGCGGCGGCGGGCCTCGACGACGACGGCAAGCGCTCGGCACAGTGGGTGTGCGATCAGACCGACACCGCCCAGATCGACGCGTTCGTATCGCGCGTCGCCGACCGCTACGGGCGGATCGACATCCTCGTCAACAACGCCGGCGGCACCGTGCCGACACCGCTGGTCGAGGACGTCCCGCCGCTGATCGCCAAGATCCAGGGCGCGCCGGCCCACGACGACGACTTCACCCGCACTGCGCTGTTTCACGCCTACGC
>CAZPNB010000242.1:0-9006 GCA_964587305.1 uncultured Spirochaetales bacterium
CGACGCCGCTGGTCCTGCTCGGCAACAGCCACCCGCGCGTGGAGCGACGGCGGCGCTGCGATCTCATCATGCCGCGCGGGGGCGTCCAGCAGGTTGCTCCCGGTCTCGTAGGCTTCCGGCTCCGCCGCGGGTGCGATCGCAGGCGCGGGCGCCGACGGCTCCGTGGCTGCTCCAGACGCGCCGTAGAGCGCGGACGACGGCGCGCGCGCCACCTTCTGCTTGCGCTCCGCGCGGACGTCTGCGGAACGGTTCAGGCTCTCGAGCACGTCGAACGCGCTGCCCGCCTCCTTCGCAGCTCCGGCGGCGGGTTCCGCGGCGCCTGCGCGCTCTTCCACGCCGGGCCCCGCCAGCGCGCGCGTGGTGCCTGGCGCCTGGCTCTCGCGCGCCGCGATCTCATTCGCGCGCTCTGCCTCGAGCTTGCCCAGCTTCTGCGGCGCCTCGCGGTCGCGCTTCTCGTCGGCGTCGTTCGCCGACCACAGGCCGTGTACCGCTGAACGTACGCGTCCGGCCGCCACGCGCACCGCGTCGGTGGCCGGCCAGTCGCCCCGCGCGCTCGCCGCCTCCACGTCCAACGGCTCGAGCGGCGTCGTCACCGCGCCTTCCGGGTCGAGTTGGAAGGCGCCCACCACGAACGGCTCGAGACCCGACGCCAGCGGCGAACGCTCGCCGCTCGCCGGCACGTAATAGGCGTAGTGCTCGAACGGGCGCGCTTCCTCGCGCGCGAGGAACTCGGTCAGCGCCCGCTCCAACTCCTCGAACGCGCGCTCGGCGACCGCCTGGTGCCGTACCGCACGCTCGGCGGCGAGCCCTTGGTTGGCGCGCCACGCGAGCAGCGCGACGAGGCCGAGCGTCGCCAGCGACACGAGCAGCAGCGCGATGCGGATCCGCTTCATGCCGTGAACCGATAACCCTCGCCGCGCACGGTCTGGATCAGCGCGTCGCCCGCCGCGTCGAGCTTCTTGCGCAGCTTCGCCACGTGCATGTCGACCGTGCGCGTCTCGATCCGGTCCGGGTCGGCGACGTCCCACACCTCCCGGAGCAGCCGGCGGCGCGACAGGAGGCGGCCGCGCTCGCGCGCGAACAGCGCCGCCAGCGCCGCCTCGAGCTGGGTCAGCTCGACGCTCTCGGCGCCGCGCCGCGCGATCCGCGCCTGCCGGTCGACCTGCCAGGGGCCGAAGTCGAACGGCGGCGCTGCCTCGTCCTGTGCGCCGGCGCCGCTGCGCCGCAAGAGCGCCTCCACGCGCGCCAGCAGCTCCGCGACCGAGAACGGCTTGGTGACGTAGTCGTCGGCACCGGCGCGAAAGCCGTCGAGCACGTCCTGCTCCGAGCCGCGCGCGGTGAGCATCAGGATCGGCAGCTCCGGCAGCGCGCTGCGCAGCTCGCGGCACACGTCGAAGCCGTTCAAGCCGGGGAGCATCACGTCGAGCAGCACCAGCGCGTGCTGGCGCGCCAGGCCGCGGCGCAGGCCCACGTCGCCTCGCTCGACGCCCTCGGGCGCATAGCCGCGGAACGCCAGCACATCGCAGAGCCCCCTGCGGATCGACTCCTCGTCTTCGACGACGAGCACGGCGGGCGACTCTTTCGCGTTCTTCGACATCGCGTTTCGAGTCTAGGTCGGCACTCCGGGTCGCGCAGTAAAGCGAATGTAAAGCGCAGCCTCGCGACTTTACCGCGCTTTGACGGCAGCGCGGCGAGGCGACGGAAACACTGCTGGGTGCCACCCCGAACTCCCAAAGGAGATCCGATGACCGATCCGACCCTCGCCGCTCCCCGCCCGCACAGCCTGCGCGCACGCCGCGCCGCCTTCGCGCTGCTCTTGCTCGGAATCACCCTCGCGTTCGGCGCCGCCGCGCGCCTCGCGGTGCGCGGCGGGACGACACCGCCACGGGTCAGCGGGGGCGACGCTGTCGTCAGCTTGGAGGCCCACCTCGACCGCAACTCCGTGCTGCGCGGCAGCGACGGCCTGGTGCGCGTCGAGCTCGTGCTGCGCGGCGGCGAGGGCTCGGGCGCGAACGCGCCGCGCGTGCCGATTGACCTCGTGGTCGTGCTCGACCGCTCGGGCTCGATGGAAGGCCAGCCGATCGCGACCGCGCTGGCCGCGGTGGGCGAGCTGATCGCCGGCCTCGACGACGGCGACCGCTTCGCGCTGGTCAGCTACGCCTCGGACGTCACGCTCGACATCGCGCTCGAGGCGGCGAGCCCCGGGGCGCGCGAGCGCTGGAGCCAGCGGGTCGCGTCGGTCGTCGCGAGTGGTGGCACCCACATGGCGAGCGGGCTCGACCTCGGCCACGCGGTGCTCGTCGAAACGGAGCGAGCGGGACGCGCGCCGCGCCTGATCGTGCTCTCCGACGGCCTGGCCAACCAGGGCGACTACAGCCTCGAGGGCCTGCGCGCGCGGGCGGTCCGCGCGCGAGCAGGCGAGTACGTGCTCTCCGCGGTGGGCATCGGCGACGGCTTCGACGAGACGGTGATGAGCGCCCTGGCAGACTCCGGGACTGGGAATTTCTACTACCTCCCCGACCTGCAGCGGCTGGCGGGCGTGTTCGCCGACGAGTTCGCGGCCGCGCGTGAGACGGTCGCCCGGGCCACGTCGGTGCGGATCGCGCCCGGCGCAGGCGTGCGCGTCGCGGGCGCCGGCGGCTATCCGCTCGAGCCCGAGGACGGCGCGGTGCGCTTCCACCCCGGCGACCTGTTCGCCGGCCAGGAGCGCCGCGTGTGGCTGACGCTGCACGCGCCCACGGAGTCTGTTGGCGACGTGTCACTGGGAGCGGTACAGGTCGAGTTCGCGACGCCGGAAGGCGAACGCCATCGCGTTGCGCTCGCAACGCTGCCGCAGCTCGCCTGCGTCGCGAACGACAACGACTACTATGCCTCCTTCGACGCCGACCGCTATCAGCGCGCCAACCTACGCGAGTCGGTAGGCGAGCTGAAGAAGAGCGTCGCGCGCAAGCTGGCCGCGGGGCTCCAGACCGAGGCCGTCGCCGAGCTGGACGCGTACCGCGCCCGCTCTGAGGGCGAGCAGCTGCGCGCGTTCGGCCAGGTGCAGGTGGACGAAGCGCGCGCGGTGGAGGAGCTGCGCGACACCGTGAGCGCACCTGCGGCCGCCGCCCCGGCGGTGCGCAATAAGCTCGGCAAGCAGCTCTTCGAGAGCGGCCGCGACGACCAGCGCGCCGGCGCCAAGCGCTAGGACGCGAAGGAGATCAAGATGAAGTTCCTAGACCGACTGACTCTGCTCTTGAAAGCCGACGCCCACGGGATGCTCGAGCAGCTGGAAGAACGCACACTGCTCGCCAAGCAGCATCTGCGCGAAGCCGAGCTCGAACTCGATCGCAAGCGCGCGCAGGTCGACGCGTGCGGCGAAGAGTCGCGTCGCCTCGGCGACGAAGCGCAGCGCCTCGAGCACGAGATCGCCTCGCTCGACGCCGACGTCGAGCTCGCGATCGACGGCAGAAAGGAAGAGCTTGCGCGTTTCTCGGTGCGCAAGCTGCTGCCGCTGCGGCGCGCGGCTGAGAGCGCGCGCCGGCGGATCGCGGAGCTGGACGAGCAGCGCGCGCGGCTCGCCGAGACGCTGGCCGTACAGGAGCGCCAGCTCGACGAGCTGCGCGCGCAGGTGCGCAGCCGGATCGCCGCGGCAAGCGCGGCAGAAGGCGACGCCTTCGCGCGGCCGGCTCCGGCCGCCGATGAAGAGGTCGAGCTCGAGCTGCTGCGCCGCCGCGCCGCGCGCGCGGAGGGCCGGTGATGCCGCGCTGGGACGGCTTCGGCCGCTCGCTTCTGTTCGCCGCGATTGCGGCCGCGGGGCTGCCGGTGGCGGTGACGTTCGGCGCCCCGCTCTTCGGCAGCGCGGGCGCGGTTCGCCTGCACGTGATCGCGGCGGCCGGCGCCTACGCGGTGGGGCTCTCCGCCCAGCGCAGCCGCCGGCTCGCCGCGCTCGCGTTCGCAACGATCGCCGGCGGCGTTCTCGCGCTGCTGCCGATCGGGCTCGAAGGCACCGCGATCGGTGCGGCCGGGGTCGTGGCATTCGCTCGCAGCGGCCTGCTCCAGCACCAGCGCACGCTGCGCGCGCTCGTGATCGAGGCCGCGCTCGCGGTGCTCGGGCTCGGCGCCGCGGCGTTCCTGGCGAGCGGCGGCCTCTTGGCATCGTGCCTCGCGATCTGGGGCTACTTCCTGGTGCAGAGCAGCTACTTCCTGATCGGAGGGCGGTCACCGCGCCGGGACGGACCGCCGCGCGATCCGTTCGAGCAGGCACGCGAGCGGCTGTTGCGCCTTCTGGGGGATGAAACGGGGCTACCGCGCTGAGCTTCAGCCCGGCCCGCGGTCTGCCGACAGGCCATGAAAATAGGGGTTGCGCAATCGGGCCCCGATCGTGTTCACTCCCAGACAGGGCGAGGGATTCGAAGAGCACGGCCTGCACCTCGGCAGGCGCTGTTCCTGGACAGCGGGCGCTCTTGCCCCTGATCCCCGCCGCTCGAGCCCAGCGCAACTGGGCATCACCGCGCAGGTCGGATCGCGAACACCGCGACCCGCGCGAAGCGGATGCCAAACGCTGAAAACGCTGATGACGCGGGTTAGGGCTGAAGGTCGTGCAGCCACTGCGCGAGTTCGCCGTCCGATTTCGCCCCATGCGACGGGCTCGAGAAGCACGCCCACCTAGCACGACGCCGCGCCTCATGGCAGGCGCGAGCAGATACACGGAGTCTCCTGAACGTCGGTAGATTGACGTCGAGACAGTTTCACGCGATCGGGTCGTGAAGTGTTGATGTAGCGCTTCACGGCCGGTCGCCGCGGCATCAAGCCGCCGCCTCTCCGGAGCACGCGCCGGTCGGGCGGTCACCGCGCGCCAACCAAGCGCCCTGCGTACGCCGCGCTCGAGGAGAGCAAAAAGCGCAATGATCATCCTGCACGGCGCGCTCCTGGACGACGCGCTCTTCCTCTGGGGGGAGTCGCCGGCCGAGGGCGCCACGCCGAGCGCGGTCCGCCGCAAGTCAGCGCGATCGCCGGTGCGACCCTACCCCTACGACGCGGGTGCCGAGGCCGTGACGCGCGCTGCGCGCGAGCTGCCGATCGGCTTCCGCCCCACCGCGCGCCGCAAGGCCCAGGCCACAGCCTGGCTCCCCACCCGCGGCGATCACCCGCTGCCGTCGAGCGCGTTGATCGGCGAGGCGCCGGACTCGCCCGAGCCGCTCGGCCCGGCGCCGTGGTTGGTGGAGGGCATCTCGCTCAGCACCGGCGAGGCGCTCGACCTGTTGTCGGGCTACGGCCAGCGCGGCGGCATGCTGCACGGCGTCGTTGGCGGGCCCGATCTGCGCTTCTGGATCCGCGCGGTGCGCCTGGCCGGGTCGCTGGTGGCGCGCCAGCGCTACCTGCCGGGAGTCGAGCAGGGCGACGAGGGCAAGCTGCACGCGCACTGGCAGCCGGTCTGGATCACCGAAGACCTCCGCTATCTCGAAGAGCTCGCCCGCGCGATGCCCGCCGCGGCGCGCGCGCTGGTGGCGAACGGCGGCGGCGCGCCGCAGACGGCGCCGGTGACGCTGGTCAAGCGCTTCGTCGAGGAACTGGTCGATCACATCGTGCGCACGCACCGGGAGCCCGAGGCCGAAGACGGCATCGTATCGGTGAGCGCGAGCCTGTTCGGGGGCGATGCGCTCGACGCGACCGTGCACGATCGCTGGCTCGCCGCGCTGCGCGCGGAGCAGAGCGCGCTGCGCGGCAAGGACACCGAGCTCGAAGACCTGTCGGAGCAGATCCGCGAGTGGCGCAAGCCGCTCGACGTCGTGATCGGCGCGCCGTTCCGGCTGTGCTTTCGGCTCGAGGAGCCTGCGCCGCCGAAGGAGGAGCCGCGCGCGAAGCGCCCGTACGGCCGGCGCAATGGCAAGGCGCGCACGCGAGACGCGCTGCGGCCGGGCCAGCGCCGCTGGTACGTGCGCTACCTGCTCCAGGGCACCGACGACCCGACGCTGCTCGTGCCGACAGCCGACGCGTGGATCCTGCGCGGCCGCAAGGCGGCGGCTCTCCAGCGCGCGGGCAGCGACGTGCATCAGACGCTGTTGATCTCGCTCGCGCAGGCCGCCGGTGTGTGTCCGAAGATCGAGATGAGCCTGCGCTCGCGGAAGCCGTCGGGCTATTCGCTCGACGCCCGCGGCGCCCACGAGTTCCTGACCCAGACCGCTCCGGCGCTCGAGCAGGCCGGCTTCGGCACGATCCTGCCCGAGTGGTGGACCGGCACCGGAACGCGCCACCACCTGTCGGTGCGCGCGCGCGTGCGGACACCCGAACGGACCGAACTCGATTACGAGCCGCGCCTCGACGAATCGGTCGCCTTCGACTGGGAGGTGTGTCTCGCCGGCAACCCGCTGTCGGGCCGCGACCTCGAAGAGCTCGCCCGCCTGAAGGAGCCGCTCCAGCGCGTGCGCGCCCACTGGGTGCAGACGAGCGTCGAGGAGATCCACGCCGCGCTCGAGTTCTACAAGAGCCGCCGCGGCGGCGACGTGACGGCGCGTGAGATCGTTCGGATGGCGCTCGGCGCGGCCGACACCTCGGCGGGCATCCACTTCGAGGGCGTGCGCGCCACCGGCTGGCTCGGCGCGCTGCTCGAACGGCTCTCGGACAAGAACGCGATCGAGCCGCTCGCGACGCCGGAGGGCTTCACCGGCGTGCTGCGCCCCTACCAGGAGAAGGGCTTCGCGTGGCTCGAGTTCCTGCGGCGCTGGGAGCTCGGCGCCTGTCTCGCCGACGACATGGGCCTCGGCAAGACGATCCAGACGCTGGCGCTCGTCGAACGCGAGCGGAACCAGGGCGAAGACCGCCCGGTGCTGCTCGTGTGCCCCACCTCGGTGCTCGCGAACTGGGAGCGCGAGGCGGCGCGCTTCACCCCGAATCTTCCGACGATGACCCACCACGGCCCGCAGCGGAAGAAGGGCTACGAGTTCGTGGCCGACGCGCAGGACCACGCGCTCGTGTTCACGAGCTATGCGCTCGTCCACCGCGACCTAGAAGACCTGCGCTCGATGCGCTGGGCCGGCGTGATCCTCGACGAGGCACAGAACATCAAGAACCCCGACACCAAGCAGTCGATGGCGGTGCGGGCGGTGATGGCCGACTACCGCGCCGCGCTGACCGGCACGCCGGTCGAGAACCACGTCGGCGACCTTTGGTCGATCATGGACTTCCTGAACCCCGACTTCCTCGGCAGCCAGGAGCAGTTCCGGCGCGATTTCCTGGTGCCGATCCAGGCCCACCGCGACCCCGACGCCGTCGCCCAGCTCGCGCACATCACCAAGCCGTTCATCCTGCGACGCCTGAAGACCGACCGTTCGATCATCTCGGATCTGCCCGACAAGCTCGAGATGAAGGTGTTCTGCGCGCTCACCGGCGAGCAGGGAGCGCTCTACGAGCAGGTGGTCGAGGAGGCGGAGCGCAAGATCAAGGACGCCGATGGCATCGAGCGGCGCGGCGTGATCCTCGCGACGCTCGTGAAGCTCAAGCAGGTGTGCAACCACCCCGCCCACTACCTGGCCGACGGCACCGGGCTGCCGAAACGCTCGGGCAAGCTCACGCGTCTGTCCGAGATGCTCGAGGAGGTGACGCTCGCGGGCGACCGCTCGCTCGTGTTCACGCAGTTCGCCGAGATGGGAAAGCTGTTGCAGCAGCACCTCCAGGACGAGCTCGGCCGCGAAATCTTCTTCCTGTATGGCGGCACGCCGAAGAAGCGGCGCGACACGATGGTCGAGCGCTTCCAGGCCGGCGGATCCGACGCGTCGCCGGTGTTCGTGCTCTCGCTCAAGGCTGGTGGCCTCGGCCTGAACCTGACCGGCGCCAACCACGTGTTCCACTTCGACCGCTGGTGGAATCCGGCGGTGGAGAACCAGGCGACCGACCGCGCGTTTCGGATCGGCCAGAGCAAGAACGTGCAGGTGCACAAGTTCGTGTGCGTCGGAACCTTGGAGGAGCGCATCGACGAGATGATCGAGAGCAAGCGATCGATCGCCGAGAACATCGTCGGCACCGGAGAGCAGTGGATCACCGAGCTCTCCGACGACGAGCTGCACACGGTGTTCTCGCTGCGCAAGGACGCGGTGCGGGACTAGATGATGGAAGAAGGCGGCGAAGGACCGGGACGACGGCGGCGACGCCGGCCGCGGCGCAGGCCGCGCGGCCGGGGTCCGGGCGGACCCGGCGGGCCGAATGGACCGAACGACTCGAATGGAGGCGGCGGCGCCAACGGGTCCTGGGGCGCGAGTGCGCCCGGTGCAACCGACCGGCCCGAGCGCCTCGACGGCAGCGGTCTCTCGGGCGAGAGCGGCCCCGCCGCACCCGCCAGCGGCGGAGCGGCCCCGGCCGCCGGCGGCGACGCGCGCCCGGGCGGTGGCGGCGGCCAGCGGCAACCGGGACGCGGACGCAACGGCCGACAACCGCAGCGCGGGCGCGGACACGCGCGGCCGCAGCGCGGCGGGGGCAATCAACGCGGCCGGCCGCGGCGCGGGCGCTTGGCCGAGAACTGGTGGGCGCGCCGCTGGGTGGAGGTGCTGGAGAGCTTCGCGGTCGGGCGGCGACTCGGCCGCGGCCGCAACTACGCGCGCCAGGGCCACATCGTCGACATCGAGATCGGCAAGGGTTTCGTCACCGCGCACGTGCAAGGCTCGCGCGACGCACCGTATCTGGTGCGCATGCACTTCTCGATGCTGTCGAGCACGGACTGGAAGAAGGTGACGCGCGCGCTGGTAGCGCGCCCGGACATCGCCGTCGAGCTCGGCATGGGACAGATCCCGGAGAGCATCGAGAGCGTGTTCGAAGACCACGACCTCTCGCTGTTCCCGAACGCGAGCGGCGACCTCAAGGCCGCGTGCTCGTGCCCCGACAACGCGAACCCGTGCAAGCACGTCGCGGCCGTCTATTACCTGCTCGGCGAGGAGTTCGACCGCGATCCGTTCCTGATCTTCCAGCTGCGCGGCATGGAGCGCGGCGAGCTGCTGGCGGCGCTCGGACCGGCGGCGATTCCGCGCCCGCCGG
>CAZPNB010000243.1:0-2504 GCA_964587305.1 uncultured Spirochaetales bacterium
GGCCGCGCGGCGGTGTTGCGAGCACCCGGAAGCGCGGATCACAGTGTGCGTGGCGGTGCGCGATCGCGAGGCTCTCGTCCCGTGAGCCGTCGTCCACCACGACGCACTCGAGCTCGCGCAGGCGCTGGCGCGACACGCTGCGCAGGCTCGCCGCGAGCGTCGCGGCGGCGTCGCGCACCGGCAGCAGCACGGAGACCCGGGGTGTCATCCGGTGCCGTTCAGCGCTCACCGACGAAGATCGGGCTCGACCACGCGGCGCCGCCGTCCGCTTGCACGACGCGCACGTACACGTACTCACCCGGCGCGAGGTCCTTCACCTCACTCTGCAGCGTCGCGTCGAGGCGACCCTCGAGCGGGAGGCCGTCCACCACCGCGCCGCTGCGCACGAGCTCGAGCCGCTCGAGCGGCGCGGTGCCGATCACGTGCACGAACAGCAAGTCGCTCTTCCGGTCGCCGTCCGCAACCGGGAAGATGCCGCCCATCGGCGTTCCGCCGAGTGCTGTGCGCAGCACGATCCGCGGGCCGTTCGTCGCGTACACGCGCCGCTCGCGCAGCGCGCGCAGCACGCCGTCGCGCGTGCGGTCTTCGCTGAGGATGGCGGCCAGGCCGCCTTCGGGCGGGTCGCGGCGGAACGCGCCGGGGTGACCGTCGTGGCTGTCGCCGCTGCCGACGAAGCCGAGCCGGTAGCCGCGGCCGAGCGCGTCGCGCGCGAAGTGGCCGGCGACCGGCTGGTGGATCACGCCCGGCGAATCGGACGCCTCGCTGCTGCCGTGGATCGAGACGATCTCGGTGACCGGCTCGAAGCGCGGATCGGGCGCGATCTCCCAGTCCGTCGCGATCGGGCCACCGGCCGGGTGGTGCGCGATCGTCAGCGCCGGCAGCCCGTCGAGCGCCGCCCACAGCTCCGCCGGCGTGTCGCTGGCCGGGGCGACCGAGTCGATCACCGGGCCGTCGTCGCCGAAGTACAGCACGTGGCGGTGCCCGTGGATCCAGCTCGTCCACTCGAAGCCGAGCAGCGTGACGAAGCGGCCCGGCTCGTGGAAGCGCCGGGTCTGCTCGCGTATCTCGTTCCACAGATCGCTGTTCTCTGCGAGCGGCAGGATCCCCCAGTGGTCGTGGTCGGTCAGCGCGACCACGTCGAGGCCGCTGACATCGCGTGCATAGACGAAGTAGTCCTCCGGCACTCCCGTGCCGTCGGAGTAGTTCGAGTGGCCGTGCAGGTCGCCCCACAGCACGCGCGGGCCCTCGGCGCTGACCAGCAGCGGGTTGCTGCGCGCGCGCAGCGCTCCCGCTTCGACCTCCACGCGATAGGTGCCGGGCTCGCGCACCACCGCCTCCACCGCGCGTCGTCCGCCCTCGCTTCCGTCGAAGCGCACCGATGCGGGCAGCGCGAGGCCGGCCGGCGGGTCGACGAACACGGCGTCGCCGGCGAACGCCACGCCGGTGTCGAGCACGGCGTCGACGATCGCGAGCACGATGCGGATCGTCTCCCCGGGCCGCGCGACGCTCGGGAGTGTCACGAGAAGCTCGGCCGGCTCGCTCGCGCGCACGTCGATCGCCGGCGAGTCGCGCAGGAAGCCGCGCACGCCGTCGCCGTCGCCGTCGACGGCGATCCAGAACCGCGAGCTGCGCTCGGCATAGCGGTCGGTCAGTGCGCGCGCCGGCCCGGCGCCATAGGCGATCTCGAGCCGGTCGCCGGCCACCAGCGCCCGCCCGGTCACCTCGATGCCGAGCAGCTGCTGATCGAGCGTCTCGGCGCGCAGCGCGATGTCGGAAGGGATCGCGTTGATCTCGGTGAAGCCGGGCGCGTCGGGGTCGGTCACCTGCGGCGTGCTCCACTCCCAGAACGGCGACACCTGGAGCTGCACCGACCCCCCGGTCGCGATGCCTTCGGGGCCCACCTCGAAGATGATCCGGAAGTGGTCCGGCGTCGCGCGGGTGGTGAAGGGAGGCTGGTCCGGGTCGCGCTCGAGACGAACGCGGCCGCCGCCGTCCGCCGGATGCAGCGGCGCCGCGGCTGCCTCGCGCATCAGATCCGCCACATCCCACCGGGCCGTCGGCGGCCCCGGCCGCGCCGGCACCGCGGGCGCCTCACCGGATTCCGCGCCCGGCGAGTCGAGGGCGCGGTCGCAGCCAATGAGAGTGGCGGCCGCCAGGAACACGCTCGTCCCCAGCCCGATCGCTCGCGTCGCCGGCGCGCGTCGCATTGCTGGCGGCGAGGATAGTCTGCGCGCGCGCAGGATACCGGCAGCAGAAGCACCGAGGCCCGCGAATTTCCATCAAGCTCGGCCCGCGGAAAGCCGCTCAGTCGGAGCGGACCCGCGGGCTGCCCGGCGGGCGGATGGCGCATGGCAACCTCCGACAGCGGCAGATCGGCCTCCACCCCCGTCCCGTGGCTGAGCGGGCTGCTGCTCGTGGCGTTCGTCGTGTTCAGCATCCACGCGCGCCTCGCGTACGAGCCGGTCGTCCGCGACGGGATGGCGGCGCTCGACGCGGCGCGCGAG
>CAZPNB010000244.1:0-4625 GCA_964587305.1 uncultured Spirochaetales bacterium
GAGACATTCGTCCACGCTGCCCCACGCGAGTGAACGCTCCTTGCCGCGCAATGTGAAGAAGTAGAGGTCGTTCTCCTCGATGATCCCGTTCCCGCCGTGAATCTGGTGGGCGAGCATCGTCACCTCGGGCACCATGCGCGACGCCGACGCCTTCGCGGTGGCGACCTGCGCGGCGCTCGCGCGCCCGCGATCGAGCGCGTCGAGCGCCTCGAAGGTGAGCTGGCGGCTGGCGGTCACCTTGATCGCCATGTTCGCGGCGTGGTGCTTCACCGCCTGGAAGCTCCCGATCGGGCGCCCGAACGCCTCGCGAACCGACGCGTACGCGACGGTGAGGTCGAGCGCCTGGCCGGCTGAGCCGACGCACTGCACCGCCGCGAGCGCGCGGCCGATCTGCAGCAGCGCCGCCGCCGCGACGGGTCCGGCGACGCGGTCGGCGGGTGCGGCGTCGTAGCGCACCACCGCCGACGGCGTGCGGCCGATCGTCCGCAGTGGCCGCGCGACGACCTCCGCGGCGCGCGCGTCGACGAGACAGAGCGCCAACTCGTTTCCATCGCGCGCCGCGACCAGGTGATGGCTCGCGAACTGCCCGTAGTCGACGAAGCGCTTCTCGCCGCGCAGGCGACCACCGTCGAGGGCAAGCGAGCTGCGCGCGAAGCTGTCGTCGGCTTCGAGAAGGGCCGGCACCGGCACGATCGATCCGGCGAGCGTCCCCGAGACGAGCGCGTCGGCGTGGGCACCCGGCGCGTGCCGCTCGAGCGCGATCCCGCACGCGAGCGCCTCCACGAGCGGAACGATCGCCGCGCGGCGCGAGAACTCCTCCACCAGCACGCCGACGTCCACCAGCGACCCGCCGCCACCGCCGCGCGCCTCGGCGAACGGGAGGCCGAGCCATCCCTGGTCGCAGAGTGTCTTCCACAGCGTCTCGTCCCAGCGCTGCTCGCGCTCGAGCAGACGGATGCGATCGAGCGGCACCTCGGAGCGCAGGAACTCCCGCACCGTGTCGCGCAAGAGTTCCTGGGTCGGATCGAGATCTAAATTCATGACTCCGCTCGCCTACGGCTCGCTGCGCGCACACTTGCCGTCATGACTCCGCTCGCCTACGGCTCGCTGCGCGCACACTTGCCGTCATGACTTCGCTCGCCGGCGGCTACCGGGGCAGACCCAGGCCGGCGCCGGCGATGATGTCGCGCATCACCTCGTTGGTGCCGCCGCCGAAGCGGAAGATCGGCGAGATTCGGAACGTCCACTCCATGCGCCCCTCGACAGGCGCGAGATCACCGCTCTCCTTCGAGAGCGCGCCGTAGCGCCCGAGCAGATCCATCGCGGTGTTGGCGATCCGCGTGCGCAGCTCCGTGCCGGACACTTTGGCCATCGACGCCTCGGCGATCGGCGTGCCGCCCTTCGCGATGATCCACGCGTTGCGCAGCGCGAGCGCGCGGTGCTCGTGCAGGTCGAGCGCGAGCTCGGAGAGGCGGCGGCGCACGACCGCATCGGCGAGACGATCGGGCCGCGCCTGCGCAAGGTGAGCCACCAGCTGGTCGAACAGCCGCGCGAGCCCGCCGGTGGCGGCGAGCCCCACCCGCTCGTGATTGAGCGCGTGCATCACGATGCCCCAGCCGCGGTTCAAGCCGCCCACCAGGTTGGCGTGGGGCACGCGCACGTCGTCGTAGAACGTCTCGCAGGTGTGGCCGCCGTACATCGCGTGCAGCGGACGGATCGTGAGGCCTGGGACGTCGGTCGGCACGACGAACACGGAGATGCCCTGGTGCTTGGGCAGATCAGGGTCGGTGCGCGCGGCGAGCCAGATGTGGGTCGCGACGTCGGCGAGCGAGGTCCAGATCTTCTGCCCGTTGATCACCCATTCGTCGCCGACGCGCACCGCGCGGGTGCGCAGCGCCGCCAGGTCGGTGCCGGCGTTCGGTTCGCTGTAGCCGATCGCGAACGTGTACTCGCCGCTCCAGATGCCCGGCAGCCAGGTGCGCCTCTGCTCCTCGCTGCCGAAGTGCTGGATCGACGGACCGATCGAGGTGTAGGTGAGGTTGCCGTAGGGCATCCCCCAGTACTCCATCTCCTCGACGAACAGGAACTGGTACAGCGGGTTGCGCCCCTGACCGCCCTGCTCCACCGGCCAGCACATGCGCGCCCAGCCCTTCTCTTCGAGCGCGGCGCGGAACCGCGAGAGCTCCGGCCCGCCCGCCCCATAGGTGGCGAAGTACTCGGCGAGCAGTTCCGGCGTGCGCCACTCCTGGATGAACGCGCGGAGCTCTGCGATGAACGCGCGATGTTCGGGCTCCCACGCGAAATCCATCGGCGGCCTCCGGGTCTGGGCAGCCGATTGTCGCAGACCGTGCGCGGGCTTGACAGGTGACGCACTGCCGCCGAATGCTCGCGCCATGGCCGCCCGACTCGAGCTGCTCCCCGATCATCCCCACGTCGCGCTCGTCAC
The DNA here is from genome assembly GCA_964587305.1 of uncultured Spirochaetales bacterium. Classification (GTDB taxonomy): domain Bacteria; phylum Myxococcota_A; class UBA9160; order UBA9160; family SMWR01; genus JAHEJV01. Next base: position 2,447 of record CAZPNB010000244.1, read on the forward strand.
GATCGACCGCCCCGAGCGCGCCAACTCGCTCGACCCGCCGACGCTGCGCGAACTCGCCGCGGCCTGGGAACGGATCGCCGGCGACGACGAGATCCGCTGCGCGGTGCTGACCGGAGCCGGCGACCGCGTCTTTTGTAGCGGCATGGACATGCGCACGACGATCGACGCGTCGCAGCGGCTCGCGCGCGGCGAGCGCATCGATCCAGAGGACTTCGAGGGCCTGCGCGCGGTCCGAACGGCCAGCCTGGCCGGCTTCGACCTCGCAACCCCGCTCGTCTGCGCGGTGAACGGCCACGCGCGCGCGCTCGGCTGCGACATCCTGCTCGCCGCCGAGATCCGCTACGCCGCGCCGCACGCGACGTTCGCGCTCGAGGAGGTGGCGCGCGGCCTCTATCCGACCGGCCACGCCACGGTAATGCTCGCGCGTCAGATCGGCTGGGTGCATGCGAACGAGCTGCTGCTGACGTCGCGGCCGATCGACGCGCAGCGCGCCGCCGAGATCGGCCTCGTCAACCGCGTCGTGCCGTCCGACGCGCTGCTCGACACCGCGCTCGACACCGCTCTTGCGATCGCCGCCAACGCGCCGATCGCAGTGCGAGAAACACGGCGTGGTGTGCGCGAGCTGCTGCACCGCTCGCTCGCGGAGGCCTACGCGCTCCAGGAGGAGATCGGTCGGCCGTTGCGCCGCAGCGAAGATGCGGCCGAAGCGACGCGCGCGTTCGCGGAGAAGCGCGCCCCGGTGTGGAAGGGCCGCTAGCGTCGTGACAGAGCGCCGGTTCAGAGCGGCAGCGGGTGGAAGGTCAACGCGACGCGGTACGCCTTGAACGACAGCGTCTGCGAGACGCCCGCCGCCGCGTAGGCCAGCTCCTCGGGAATCTCCTCGATCACCACGATGCCGCGCACCGGCTCGCGATCGGAGGCAAGGTGCTTCCGCACGTAGCCGACCCGAGCGAGGATCTCGGGCATGAAGCTCTCGATGTCGCGGGGATCGGGGACCGAAACGACCACGAAGGCTCCATCTGCGTCGCGCGCGAGCAGATCGATCGAGCCGACGGGGGTGCGGAAGTCCACGCCGACGACGCCCTTCTTCGGGTCCCGGTAGATCGTGAGGTCGGGCTCGAGCAGCGCGGGCTGCTCGGCGACGAGCGTGCGGACCTGCGCGGCGGAGAGGTGGAACACGGCCGGGCCCGGCTCGGGGTCGAGCGAGCGGCCACGGATCCGCGGGCGCGCCGCGGGCTCGGGCTTGACCTCTTGCGCGGCCTCGGGCTCGATCGCTTCGGCGAGCACGTCGACCTCGCCCAGCTCGAGATCGACCTCGGTTTCGGGCGCTTCGGCTCTGGCCGGTACGGATGACGACCCCGAGAGCGACGCGGGCTCGGCCTCGGCGGACTTGGGGGCGTCCTTCACGCTGGCGAACACGCGTCGGCCGCAGTTCGGGCACGCCGACTTCCCGTCCTCGAAGCGCGTGTTGCAGGCTTTGCACAGCAGCATGCAGGGTTCATCGGCCGACCGGCAGATCCGCTGAAAGGGAGCAGCAAGCTCCCCGCGCGTGGCTAAAAGCACCCGGATCAGTGTTCTGAACGGAGTAGCCCCCAGTGCCTCCTGGGTGTTAGAAGGGTGGGCGATGCAGCAATCGGAATCGGAATACGCCGGCCTGTCGATCACCCGCCAGCGCGGCGTCGCCACGGTGACGCTGGACCACCCGCCGATGAACCTGCTCGACCTCACGCTGATGACCGACCTCGAGCGCCTCGGACGTGCGCTCGCGGCCGACACCGAGACGCGGGCGGTCGTGTTCCTGAGCGCGAACCCGGACTACTTCATCGCGCACGCCGACGTCGAGCTGATCCGCATGCTCCCCGAGACGGCGCCGCCCAAGCCGTCGAAGCTGGGCTTCTTTCACGCGATGGTCGAGCGCATGCGGACCATGCCCAAGGCGACCATCGCCAAGATCGATGGTATCGCGCGCGGCGGCGGCAGCGAATTCGTTCTCTCGTGCGACATGCGTTTCGGCGCGCTCGGGAAGTGCGTGCTGGCGCAGCCCGAGGTGGCGCTCGGCATCATCCCCGGCGGCAGCGGTACCCAACGGCTACCGCGCCTCGTGGGGCGGGCGCGGGCGATGGAGATCATTCTCGGCTGCGACGACGTGCCGGCCGATCTCGCCGAGCGCTGGGGGTAC
>CAZPNB010000245.1:0-5733 GCA_964587305.1 uncultured Spirochaetales bacterium
TCGCCGCGCGCCTTGCGGCGCAGTACCGAGTGCAGGATGTGCACCCACTCGCCTGGCGTCGGCCGGAGCGCGACGCCGGCGACCACGGCCTGCCAGTCGATTTCCTGGAACAGCGGGCGGCCGGCCAGCTTCTCGGCGTCGGCGGCGTGGATCTGGAGCGCGAGAATGATGTCGCCCGGATACACCGGGCTCACCTCGACCACGCGCTCGAGACGGCCGGGCTGGGTGAACGCGCGGCGCAGCGTGTCGGGGTGCGAGGTCGAGCCCAGCACCAACACGTGCTCGGCGGCGATCGAGCGGTCCACCATGTCGAGCAGGAAATCCATCACCGGGCCGACCGGCAAGTCGAGCCGGCGCGTGCCGATCTCCTCGGTCTGCAGAAACTCGAGCTCGTTGAACAGAACCGTCAGCGGCGGCATCTCCGCGAGCGTGCTCGACCACCCCGCGATCAGCTCGCCGACCTTGCCGCTGCGGTGGATCACCTCGAGCACGAGCTTCGGGATCGCCACGCTCAGGAAGGAGGTGTTTGTCAGGCTGGCCAGCGAGCGCGCCAGCAGCAGCTTGCCGACGCCGCGCTGCCCGATCAGCAGCATGCCACTCGGCGGGTGGGTGCCCCAGCGCTGGTACACGTCGGGGTCGGTGGCTGCGCACGCGTAGGTCTGGATCTCGTCCTTCGCGTCGGCGAGGCCGCCGATCCGGTCGAGCTCGAAGCTCGGCATCGGCTCGAGGCGGGTGGACTGCGACATCGGTTCGAACTTCCGCGCGAAGCTGCCCCAGATGTTCGAGGCCCTCTCGCGCAGGATCGCGCGGTCTTCCATCGGCGGCATTCTACCGCGTTCACCGGGTCGAGAAGAGATCGGCGATCTTGGCGTTCACCGACGCATTCCGCGCGCGGTAGCGCGCCCAGTCTCGCAGCTCCTTGATCCGCTCCTCGAAGGTGTCGTAGAGCGGCACCGTCTGCTCGATCGCGTTCGCCAGGTCGTTGTCGGTGACTTCGCGCGACTCGGCGAACGCGGTGTACAGCGCAGCCGCGACCACCTGCTCGAGCTCGGCGCCGGTGAGGCGCTCGGCCGCCAGCGCCAGCTCGGCGACCTGGTAGTGCAGCGGGTCGCGCCCGCGCTTGCGCAGGTGGATGTTCAGGATCTCCTCGCGCTCCGCCGGCATCGGCAGATCGACGAAGAAGAGCTCGTCGAAGCGGCCGCGCCGCAACAGCTCCGGCGGCAGCCCCTTGACGTCGTTCGCGGTCGCCACGACGAAGACCGGCTCGCGCTTCTCGGAGAGCCAGGTCAGGAACCAGCCGAACACGCGCGACGCGACCGGATCGCTCTCCGCCGCGGCGAAGCCCTTCTCGATCTCGTCGATCCAGAGCACGACCGGCGCCAGCGAGCCCGCCACCTCGACCGCCTCGCGCAGCGCCAGCTCGGGGCTGCGCTCGCCGCCGAACGCGGCGGCGAGATCGAGACGCAGCAGCGGAAACTGCCATTCGCGCGCCACCGCTCGCGCCGACAGCGACTTCCCGCAGCCCTGCACGCCGAGCAGCAGCAGCCCGCGCGGCACCGGCAGCCCGAACTGTTTCGCCTCATCGGTGAACGCGCGGCGGCGCTCGGCGAGCCATCCCTTGAGCTCGGAGAGGCCGCCGACGTCGACCAGACCGGTCTCGTCGTCGAGGAAGGTGAGCGCGGGGGTGCGGTGTAGCGCGCGGCGTTTGTCGCGCACGATCTCGGCCACCGCGCGCGCATCGAACGCCCCCGCCGCGCGCAGTGCCTTGCGCAGCGCGCGCACCGCCTCGCCCGACGAGAGCCCGAGCGCGCCGCGGATCGCCTGGCCGAGCACCTCCGGATCGGCCTTCGCGTGGCCCTGCTCGAGCACGCGCGCGAACAGATGCGACAGCTCGGCCGGGCCGGGCAGCGGCAGCGCCACGCGCGCGGTATCGCGCTCGATCTCGACCGGCAGATGGAACACCGGGCCCACCAGCACGATGCACTGCTTGCGCGAGCCGAGCGTCGGCAGCAGGTCGCGCAGGCGGCGCAGCGCGATCGCGTCGTCGAGCCAGCGATGGGCGTCGAGCATCGCGAACAGCGCCGGCTCCTCGAAACGCTCCACCGCCTCGAGCCCGGCATCGAACGAGCCGGTTCCCTCGCCGGTGACGCCGAGCCCGGACGCGACGCTCCACGGCACGCAGCGGCGCTCGGAGGCTTCGGCGACCCGCTCGAGCAGCGTCAGCGCGCGCTCTTCCTCGAAGGTCTCGAATGCGGCCAGGCGCCAACCGGCGCGGATGAGCAGGCGCAGCTCGTCGGCGGTCGCGGTCCCGCTCACTCGGTGTCCACCGTCACGCGCGCCACCTCTTCATAGGTGGTCACCCCCTCGGCGAGCTTGCGCAGCGCCGCCTCGCGCAGGTTCTCCATGCCCTCGATGCGCGCGGCGCGATCGATCTCGTTGGCGTCTTTGCCGTCGTTGACGAGCGCTCGCACGCGCTTGCCGACGTCGAGCATCTCGAAGACACCGGTGCGCCCGTACAGGCCGGTGTGGCGGCAGTCGACGCAGCCCTCGCCCCAGCGCACCAGCAGCCGCTCGCGGCGCTCCACCGGCACCTTGATGCCGAGCGCGGCGACCTGATCGGGATTGAGTGTGCCCTCGACTGCGCAGCGCGTGCAGATGCGCCGGATCAGGCGCTGCGCGACGACGCCGCGCAGCACGCTCGACAACAGGAACGGCTCGACGCCGAGCTCGACCAGGCGCGTCACGGCGCCGGCGGCGTTGCGCGTGTGCAGCGTCGAGAACACCAGGTGGCCGGTGAGCGCGGCCTGCACGGCCATGTTGGCCGTGTCGGCGTCGCGGATCTCGCCGACCATGATGATGTCGGGGTCCTGGCGCAGGATCGTGCGCAGTGCGTTCGAGAACGTGACGTCGATCTGCGGATTGACCTGCACCTGACAGAAGCGCGGATCGACCATCTCGATCGGGTCCTCGACGGTCGTGATGTTGATCTCGGGCCCCGACAGGTAGCGGAGCGTCGAGTACAGGCTGGTGGTCTTGCCCGAGCCGGTCGGCCCGGTGACCAGGATCAGACCGTTCGGGCAGGTGATCCACTTCTCGAAGCGCTCGCGCTCGCCGGTGGTGAAGCCGAGGTCCTGGAGGTTGGTCATCAGGATGCTCGGGTCGAACACGCGCACGACGATCTTCTCGCCGAACGCGGTCGCCATGCTCGATACGCGCAGCTCCACCTCGCGCTCGGCGCGCTGGGTCTTGATCCGCCCGTCCTGTGGGCGGCGGCGCTCGGCGATGTTCATGCCGGCGAGCACCTTGATCCGCGACGTGACCGCGCCGTGCACGGACAGCGGCAGCGTTTCGATGTCGTGTAGGATGCCGTCGATCCGGAAGCGGATCACCGCGTCCTTGGCGCGCGGCTCGAGGTGGATGTCCGACGCTCGCTGCTCGAATGCGTAGTTGAGCAGGTAGTCGACGGCCGCGATCACGTGCTCGTCGTTCGAAGTGGCGGCGAGCTCGGCGTTGCTGCGCAGCTCGACGAGCTGCACCAGCGCGCCGCCGGTGACGCCGCGGCCGAGCTGCGCCTGGGCCTCCTTCACCTTCGAGCGGAAGCCGTAGACGCGGTCGATGATCGCGATGATGTCGCACTTCGCCGACACGACGTAGCGGAGCGGCGCCTGGATCAGCTGCTCGAGCGAGTCGCGCAGCGACGTGTCGAATGGGTCGGTCACCGCCATCACGACGGCGTCCTTCTCGCGCGCGAGCGGGATCACCACGTGGCGGCGTGCGAACGGGCGCGAGAGCGTCTTGGCGACCAGGTCGCTGTCGACCTTGAGCGGGTCGATCTTCAGATAGGGAGTGCCGGCGGCGGCCGCGAGCACCTTCGCGACCGCGTTCTCGTCGATCCGGCCCTGCTTCGGATCGGGGTGCGGGAAGCGCGCCGCGTCGACCACCTCGGCCGGCGACACGTCGTAGCGGGCAGCGGCCTGCGAGCGCACCGAGCCGACCCGCTCCTTCAGCACGCTGCTGCGCAGCGTCGTGGCGCGCGACGCCACCTCGCGGGCCTGGGCCTCCTCGAGCAGGGGGTGTCCGACCAGCAGCTCGAGCACCTCTTCGAGACCCAGCGCAGGGCGGATCGCGGCGCGCTGGACGGCGCCGCCGCCCCCTGCGGCGGACACCGGGGCGTCGGAGTGCGGCTTCGGCATCGACCCCGCGTATCGGCGCGGCGCGGCTCGCGCGCGAGACCTCGCGGCCATTCGCGTGAGAACGGACGCGGAGAGCCGTGCGGTAGCTACCCTGCGCGCGTGCCGACCCCCCTCGATGACGATGGCCGCGCCCGCGCGCGCCGCGCTTTGATGCGCCGCGATCCGCGTCTGGCCGCGGTGATCCGGCGGGTGGGCCCGTGCGTGATGGAGCACCGCGGGGATCCGTACCGGATGCTCTTGCGCTCGGTGATCTACCAGCAGCTCGCCGGTGCGGCGGCCCGCGCGATCGACACCCGGCTGCGCGCGCCTTGGCGCGGCCGCTATCCACGCCCCGCGCTGTTGCTCGCGGCGCCGGACCGCCAGCTGCGCACCGCCGGCCTCTCGCGCCAGAAGATCGCCGCGGTGCGTGCGGTCGCCGCGGCGTTCGACTCGGGCGACGTCTCGGGCCGCGCATTGCGGCGGATGGAGGACGCCGCGGTCATCGCGTCGGTCACCCGCATCCACGGCATCGGCGAGTGGACCGCGCACATGCTGCTGATGTTCTCTCTTTCGCGCCCCGACGTGCTGCCGGTCGGCGACTACGGGATCCGCAAGGGCGCGATGCAGCTCTATCGACTCGCGGAGCTGCCGAAGCCGCGCGACCTCGAAGCGCTCGCCGAGCCGTGGCGCCCGTACCGCAGCATCGCGTCGTGGTATCTGTGGCGCGTCGCCGAGACGGTCGCCCCGGTGCGCTGACCCGATTCGTACGAACGAATCCGTGCTACGGTACGAACCATGCGGAAGCGACTGATCCGTTCGGGCAACAGCCTCGCGCTCGTCATCGACAAGCCCCTGCTCGAGGCACTCGGGATCGACGAGAGCACCGAGCTCGAGGTTTCGACCGATGGCGATGTCGTCGTGATCACGCCGATGCGCGACCCCGAGCGCGCGGCAAGACTCGACGAGATCGTGGCCGAAGCGCACGACCGCTACGGAGGCGTGTTCAAGCGCCTCGCGAAGTGACGGAGCCCGCGTTCCTCACGCTCGACGAGGTGCTGGCCATCCATCGCGATCAGATCCGGCGCTACGGCGGTCGCCCGGGGATTCGCGATCTGAACCTGCTGGCGTCCGCACTCGGTGCGCCCGCTGCCAGCTACGGAGGGGAGCTCCTCCACACCGATCTCTACGAGATGGCTGCGGCCTACCTGTTCCACATCGCGCGCAACCACCCGTTCATCGACGGCAACAAGCGCACCGCATTGATGGCGGCGCTCGGATTCCTGGGCCTCAACGGGTGGACCCTCGAGGCCGATCCGGACATTCTGCTCGATCGGGTGCTTGGAGCGGCGGAAGGTCGAATCAGCAAGTCCGAGATCGCGAACCTCTTCCGCGAGCGCTCGCAGGCCCGCGGCCGATGACGACCGGCACGGTGGGTGCCGGCGAACGGAGCATCGCAACCGACGCGCGGCTATCTTGCGCGCGGCCGTCCCCATCGTCTAGAGGCCTAGGACACCGCCCTTTCAAGGCGGCGACACGGGTTCGACTCCCGTTGGGGACGCCA
>CAZPNB010000246.1:0-2558 GCA_964587305.1 uncultured Spirochaetales bacterium
GCGCGCACGTTGGGAAAACTGACCGCGACCACGGTTGCGATCGGAGTGCTCGGCATCTGGGCATCGCTCGGGGCGTACACGCTCGATCCGGGCGAGGCGGCGATCCTGCTGCGACTTGGGCGGCACATCGGAACGGTGACCGATGCCGGTTTCCACCTGGCTCTGCCGCCGCCGATCGTGATCCGCGAGATCGTGAACGTCGGCATGGTGCGGAACGAGGATTTCGGTGTCACCGGCAGCGCGCCACCCGGTGGCTCCGCGGCGCCGGCGGACGCGCGCGAGCAGGTGCACGAGTCGAGCATGCAGACCAGCGACAACAACATCGTGCGCGTGAGCTATTCGGTGCAGTACCGGATCCAGGACGCCTACGCGGCGCGCTACCGCATCGCCGATCGGGCAGCGGTGGTGCGCAGCGCCGCCGCAGCGGCGATGCGCGAGGCGGTGGGACGGATGACGGTGGACGGCGTGCTGCGCGAGCGCCGCGCCGCGCTGACATCCGAAGTCTCCGTGATCCTCCAGGAGATCCTCGCCGGCTACGAGTCGGGCCTCGAGGTCCAGGCGGTCGAGCTCCAGGACGTCCAGCCGCCGGAAGCGGTGCGCGCGGCGTTCGACGACGTGGTCGCGGCCACTCAGGACGCTAGCCGCGTGGTGAACGAGGCCGAGGGCTACCGCAACCAGCTGATCCCGAACGCGCGCGCCGAGGCGATCGAGCTGGTCGAGGGCGCGGGTGGCTACCGTGACGCGAAGATCGCCGACGCGACCGGCGAGGCCGGGCGCTTCGCGGCGATCACCGCCGAGTATCACAAGGCGCCGGACGTGACCCGGAAACGACTCTACCTGGAGACGATGGAGACGGTGCTGCCCGGGGTGGAGAAGGTGATCATCGAGCGCGGCACCACCTCGGTGGTTCCGTACCTGCCGCTCGGTCGCGACGGAGCGCCGCGATGAGGCGCTTCCTGGTGTTCCTGCTCGCCGGCGGCGGGCTGGCGGTGATCGGGATCGCGGCCGGCAACCTGGGGATTCCGCCGGTCGTGATCACGCGCGAGGGCGAGCAGAAGGTGGTGCTCTTCCTTGGCGAGGTCCGGAACATGACCCAGCCCGGCATCTCGCTCGCGATCCCGTTCCTCGACACGGTCCGGACATTCGATAGCCGCTGGCTCTACAACAGCACCGCCGCGCTGCCGATTCAGACCAAGGACGGCGAGCAGCTGCTGATCGACAACTACACCGTGTGGCGCATCGAGAGCCCGCGCGACTTCATGAAGGCGTTTCCCGGTGGCAGCATCGCTCCCGCTGAGCAGCAGATCGACCAAAAGGTGCGGGACAGCGTGCGCGAGGTGATCGGGCGCCACACGCTGGCGGAGGTGCTGAAGGACCAGCGCGCGCCGATCATGCAGGCAATCACCGAGAAGACCCGTGAGAAGGTGGCGGGGTGGGGCATCGCGATCGCCGACGTGCGGATCAATCGGACCGAGCTGCCGCCGGGCACCGAGGAGTCGGTGTACGCGCGCATGAAGACCGAGCGCGAGCGGCTCGCGAAAAAAAACCGCGCCGAGGGCGACGAGCGGGCGCGCCGGATCCGCGCCGAGGCGGACCGCGAGGGGCGCGTAATCGTCGCGAACGCGCGCCGCGACGCGGAGATCACGCGCGGAGCGGGTGATGCGGAGGCGACGCGCATCTACGCCGAAGCCTACCAGGTGGATCCGGACTTCTACGCGTTCGTGCGAAGCCTGGAGGCGTACCGCAAGACGATCGACGGCCGCACGACGCTGGTGCTGTCGCCCGACGCCGAGTTCTTCCAGTACCTCGAGGGGCAGCAGCGCAAGTGAGCGGGTGGGTCTCCGCTCGATCGGGGGCAGCCGCTCAACCGCCGATCCGGGCGAGGCGCCACACTCCGAAGACCCCGAACAGGCCCAGCACGAACCACGGCGCGACCGCCGCCGCCGCGACTCCCCCTGAGCCGATCACGCTGGCGGTCGTCTGGAGCGCGTAGTAACCGCCGACCAGTCCGACCCCCTGGAGTGCAGCGACGGCCACGCTGCGCGTGCGCTCCACGGCCATGCCGAGCGGTGTCCCGAGCACGGCGAACAGCAACACACTGAGTGGCTCGGCGAGACGCGTGTGCCACATCGAGCGATAGCGCGTCGTGTCCCGCTTCTCGCTCTCGAGCGCCCGGATGTACTGGCGAAGCTGCACGAGTGAGAGCGAGCGCGGGTCCGCGTCGAGCAGCGCGAGATCGCTGGCGCTGCCGAGATCGAACCAGGCCGACTCGCGGGCCTCGGTGCGCGGCGCGGCCTCCGGGTCGTCGGGCGAAAACTCGCGGAACAGCACCCCGTCGAGCCGCCAGCGCCCGCCGACCTCGATGTGCGCCGTCTCCGCCGACACGCTGCGCACGAGGCGGCCGGCGCGGTTGCGCTCGAAGATCGTGACGCCCTGTAGCGTCTGGGAGTCGCGGTTCGCCGAGTCCACGGAGAACAACGTGTGGCCCTGGTGGTGCCAGAAGGAGCCGCGCGACTGGAACAGCTCGCCGCCGCGCTCATGGTTGAAGCGTTTCGCCG
>CAZPNB010000247.1:0-7524 GCA_964587305.1 uncultured Spirochaetales bacterium
CGCGCGCCTCGCGGGCGATCCGACGGAGCCGCCGCTGCCCGCGACGCTCGAGGACACGGACCTGGCGCTCGAGCAGGCCGAGCTCGCGGCCGCGCGCGCCCACGAGAGCGCCGAGGAGTTCGCGCGGCGCCGCGAGAACGCGTCGCTTCGCTTCCAGCGCTACGACCAGCGCCGCAGCGACACGCGCACCCGGCTCGAGCTGGCCGACCAGACGCGCGCCGACCTCGGCCGCAGGCTGGCCGTCGCGCGCTCTCTAGTGTCGGACGAGGATCTGGAGCAACGCCGCGGTGCCTGCGCCGAAGCGTTTCGCGAGCTCGAGGCGTACGCGCGCGACGCTGCGGCGCGGCTCGCCCAGCGCGCACCCGACGAGACCGAGGCACGTGCCACCCGCCAGCGCGACGCGCTGCGCGCCAGCGAGGGCGCGCTGCGCGAGCAGCGCGACGCGTGGCTCCAGGTCACCGAACGGATCGCGGTGATCGGCGGTGACGGACTGTTCGAGCGCTGGCAGGCGGCGGAGCGCCGACGTGAGCGCGCCGAGCGCGAGCGCGCGAGCCTCGCGCGCCGCGCCGGCGCCGCGCGCCGCCTGTTCGAGGTGCTGCGCGACGAGCGCGCCACGGCGCACAGCCGCTATGCCGCGCCGCTCGCCGAGGCGATCGCGCGCCTCGGCCGACCGCTCTACGGCGCCGACTTCAACGTCGAGCTGTCCGACGACCTGCGCCCGGCCCGCCGCATCCTCGGCGGCACGAGCCTGCTGGAGAGCCAGCTCTCCGCCGGCGCCCGCGAACAGCTCGCGCTGCTGACGCGGCTGGCGGCGGCGCGCCTCGCCGGCGGCGTCCCACTGTGGCTCGACGACGCGCTCGGTCACACCGACCCGGAGCGGCTCGCTGCGCTCGGCCCGCTGCTCGCCAGCGCGGGAGAGTCGTGCCAGGTGATCGTGCTGACGTGCTCGCCCGAGCGCTTCCGCAGCGTTCCCGGCGCGCGCGTCGTGGAGCTGCGCTGAGCCAAGTCAGAAAGGAGATTCGACTTCGCCACGTACCAGCGCGCGATGAGCTGACGCTCACGCTCCCGGCAGCGCGAGGATGCGGGCGGCCTCGGCGCAGCTGGCGACCGGGCGGCCCACCTCGTTGCAGAGCGACACGGCCTGGCGCACCAGCTCCTCGTTGGTCGGCTTGCGCTGGGGGTGAAAGTGCTCCTCGAGGCCGACGTGCAGGTGACCGCCGCGCTCGAGGGCGATTCGCGCGATCGGCGTGTCGAAGAGATCACCGCCCCAGACGGAGACGGACCACGGCAAATCGACACCGTCGAGAAGATCCAGGTAGGCGTCGAGCGCCGCGGCGGTGGGCGCCAGGCCAAAGGTGACACCGGCCTGCATCGAAAAGAGCCCGTAGTCGCCGCCGAAGTAGAGCTTCACCATCGCGCCGGCCGGCAGCCGGCCCGCGCGATACCAGGCCAGCGTCGTGCGCAGGAAGCCCGGCTCGTAGATGGCGAGCGACGGACCGAGCCCGCGCTTGGCGCACAGCTCGAAGCTCGCGCGGATCTCCGGGTAGCCGTTCGTGTAGACCATGCCCACGGGCAGGCCGTCGGCGTCGGGGCCGCCGATGTTGGTCGAGCCCGGGTCGACGACGCCGATGCGCAGGCCGATCTCGCGGGCGAGCAGCTCGAGGTGTACGAGCGAGGATGCGTGATCCGGCGCCACGGTCAGCGTCGGGTACCAGAGCACGTCGGGGCGCTCGCGCAGCACCGGGCGCCACGCGGCCAGATAGGCGTCCGCCGCTTCGCGACCCCAGAGCCGGATATCGCCGTTGTGGGCGTGCAGCAGGGAGGCGCCGGCGCGCAGACAGGCGAGCGCATCGCGGGCGATCTCCTCCGGGCCGCGCGGCACGTGGGGGTTCTTCTCCGGCGGCGTCTCGCCGTTGATGGCGGCCTCGATCACAACGGCCCGATCCGAGCGCGCGGCCATGTGGCGATCCCCTCCGAGTGTCGGGTCATTCTAACCCGGGGCGCGGGCGACAACGACTCGAGCCGATCCGCCGGAACGCAGTGGTGTCGACGTGGGATCACGCCAACCGCACCCGCCGCGCGCCAGCGGTGCAGCGCTCCCCGGCGAATCCTCCAGTCGCTAGCTTCGTGCTCCCCGGCGAGAGGTGAGGTGTGAGCGATCAGCAGCGACCCCGGCCCGGTGCGACCGCCGCGAGCGAGGCGCGCCGGCGCGGGGAGGCGCATGCACGGGTGACGCTGCTGCGGCACGGCGAGCCGGACTGGTCGCCGTCGGGTGCGGCGGTGCCGGATCCCGCCCTCACGCGCTACGGCTCGGCGCAGGCGCGCGCGGTGGCCGCGCGGATCGCGGCGGAGGGCGTCGACGCGATCTACGTGAGCCCGTACCGGCGCGCGCAGGAAACCGCGGCCCCGCTGGTGGAGGCGACCGGGATCGCGCCGGTGACACTGCCGGGGCTCGCCGAGATCAGCGTGAACGTCGATGGACTCTCCGCGGATGCCGTGGACCGCTACTTCGTCGAAGCGTCGCAGCGGCCGCTCGCGGAGCACTGGGACGGCTGGCCGGGCGCCGAGAGCTTTCACGACTTCCACGCGCGCGTCACCGCGGCGCTCGAGACTCTGCTCGCGCGCCACGGTCTGCGCCCTCGGCGCGACGCGGAGCACGACTTCACGCAGTGGGATCACGGCGACGCGCCGGCGAGGATCGTCGTCGTGGCGCACGGCGGCACCAACGCCGTCGCGCTCGCTCACCTGCTCGACGTGCGTCCGGTTCCGTGGGAATGGCTGCGTTTCGAGAGCGAGCTCGCCGCTTTCTCGGTGGTGCAGGCGCGCCCGCTCGGCCCGCGCGGCAGTGTCTGGTCGCTACAGAACTTCGGCGAGGTCGACCCGCTGGTCGAGGCGAGGCTGCGCACGCGCTAGCGTCCGCCCCCGATGAAGATTGGACTCGTCGGCTACCCCGGCAGCGGCAAGAGCACCGTGTTTGGCGCGCTCACCGGCCTCGACGTCGCGACCGGCTACGGCGCAGGCAAGGCGAACCTCGGCGCGGTGAAGGTGCCCGACGCGCGCGTCGACGCGCTCGCCGCGCTCTACTCGCCGAAGAAGACCACCTACGCCGAGATCACGTTCAATGACCTCGGCGCCGGCCGTGCGGAAGGGCTCGACCGCGCCGCGCTGAACGCGATGCGCAACGTCGACGCGCTGTGCCAGGTGCTGCGCGCGTTTCCCGACGCGGCGGGCGAGCCCGGCGACGCGCAGGGCGAACTCGTCGGCCTCGAGACGGAGACGCTGCTCGCCGACCTCGAGCTGGTGGAGCAGCGCGTCGCGCGCCTGGCGAAGGATCGCAGCAACCCGCGCGAGCTCGCGCTGCTCCAGCGCGTGCAGGAAGCGCTCGAGAGCGAGCGCGCCGTTCGCTCGCTCGAGCTCTCCGAGGAAGAGGCGAAGTCGCTCTCGGGCTATGCGCTGCTGACCGCGAAGCCACTCTTGCTGGTGTTGAACGTCGCCGAGGGTGACGTCGCGGCGCCGGCGCCCGAGGCGCTCGCGCGCGCCGCCGCCGAGCGCGGCCTGGGCCTGGTCGTGCTGTCGGCACAGGTCGAGATGGACATCGCGCAGCTCGACGCGTCGGAGCAGGGCGATTTCCTTGCGTCGCTCGGCATCGAGGAGCCCGCGGTGAACCGCTTCATCCGCGCCGCGTTCGCGCTGATCGACCTGATCAGCATGCTCACCACCGGCCCCGACGAGTGCCGCGCGTGGCCGGTCGCGCGCGGCACGCTCGCGCCGCGCGCCGCCGGCAAGATCCACAGCGACATCGAGCGCGGCTTCATCCGCGCCGAGGTGATCCGCTGCGAGGATCTGCTGAAGCACGGCAGCGAGGCGAAGTGCAAAGAGGCCGGCGCGCTGCGCGTCGAGGGCAAGGAGTACGTGATCCAGGACGGCGACGTGGTGAACTTCCGCTTCAACGTGTAGCGCCGCGCGCGCGGCTCGTGGAGACGTCGAATGGAGAACCTGCATGGGAAGGTGGCAGTCGTCACGGGTGCCGCGAGCGGCATCGGCTTTGCGTTGGGCCAACGGTTCGCCGCCGAAGGGCTGAGCGTTGCCCTCGCCGACGTCGAGGCCGCTGCCCTCGACCGCGCCGTCGCTGAGATTTCGAAGACCGCTGCCAACGTGATCGGAGTGGTGACGGACGTTTCGCAGGCTGGTTCCGTCGATGCACTCGCCCGGGAGGTCGTGGACCGGTTGGGCGGCGTACACGTCGTGTGCAACAACGCGGGCGTTGGCGGAGAGCATTACCCGACCTGGGAAGCGCCTCTGGAGTATTGGGAGTGGGTACTTTCGGTGAACCTGTGGGGCGTCATCCACGGGGTCCGGTCGTTCGCGCCGATCCTCATCGAACAGAGGGAGGGTCACCTCGTGAACACTGCATCCGTGGCGGGCTTGCTCGGCTTCCCTTACATCGGTGCGTACGTGGCTGCCAAGCACGCCGTCGTCGGGATCTCCGAGGCGCTGTTCCACGAACTGGCCGTGATGGGTTCGCCGGTCAAGGTGTCGCTCCTCTGCCCGGGGGCGGTCGAAACACGCTTTGCCGAGGCGGCGCGGAACTGGCCCTCTCGGCTGGGCGCTCAACCGGCGACGTCGAGCGATGCCGGTGCCCAGGCCGTGCACGAGCTAGTCCGCTCCGGAGTGAGAACTGGCCTGGCCGCGAGCCGGGTCGCAGAGCTGGTGGTGGACGCGATCCGCACCGGGCGCTTCCTGGTGCTCACCGAAGCCGAGTTCGGCGCGCGGGCGCTCGCGTCGTTCACCGAGGCGATCGAGGGAAGGGCTCCGTTGCTACCCGTCCGGTAGTAGCGCCGCTGCGGCGGAACGAGAGCCACATCTCCGATCCGTTAGCCAGCCTGGAGAAGCCGTGGTAGACACTCAGGGGGTTGTCAGGAGCCAGGCATGAGCATCTCGGAACCGCTGATCACGACGTCGCCAGACCGGTTGAGCGGAACTCCCGTATTCGCGGGAACGCGCGTTCCAGTGCAGACGCTGATTGACTATCTCGAAGCGGGGGACCCTCTGGAGACCTTCCTCGACGACTTTCCCAGCGTCTCCCGCGAGCATGCGGTCGCGGTGCTCGAACTAGCGAAGGCCGTGCTGCTGGCCAAGGCTGTCGCGGCGTAGCGGAGCGATCGGCGGGGATGCGGGTGCTCCTCGATGGCTGCGTACCTAGAGGGCTTCGCGCCCAGCTCTCGGGCCACGAGGTTCGGACCGCGCCAGAGATGGGCTGGGGGAACCTCGACAATGGCGACCTCCTCGCCGCGATGACTGACGACTTCGATGCCCTCGTCACGGTCGACAAGCGGTTGCCTCAGCAGCAGAAGATCGCCGTCCGCTCATTCGGGGTGGTGCTGCTTCGGGCGAAGTCGAATCGTCTCGCGGATCTGCTGCCCCTCATTCCTGGGCTCTTGGAGGCGCTCTCGACTCTCGAGCCGGGCGTCGTGAAGGAGGTAGCTGGCTCGACGCGCGAGGTATGATGCACCCCTTGTCCGAGGTCCCGATGTCCGAGCCCACTGCTCCCGGCGTGCCCGCTCTGCCCTCCGGTCTCGTCGCGGTCGTGAAGCGCGCGTGCCCGACGTGCGAGGTGGTCGCGCCGGTGCTGCGCGAGCTCGCGGGCCGCGCGGCGCTCACCGTGTACACCCAGGACGATCTGGGCTTCCCCGAGGGCCTCTCGCCGGTCGACGACACCGGCCTCGCGGTCTCCTACCACCACAGGATCGAGACGGTGCCGACACTGCTGCGCGTCGAAAGCGGCGTCGAGGTGGAGCGCGCGATCGGCTGGCACCGCGGCGACTGGGAGAAGCTCTCGGGGTTCTCGGGGCTCGGCGCCGGGTTGCCGGAGTGGCGGCCCGGCTGCGGCTCGAAGAGCGTCGACCCCGACATCGCGCCCGAGCTGGCGGTGCGCTTCGAGGCGCACAAGCTCGGTGCGCGCCGCGTTGCGCTCGCCGCGCTCGAGGACGAGGCCGAGGCGCTGTTCGCACGCGGCTGGACCGACGGGCTGCCGGTGGTGGCGCCCACCGAGCGGCGCGTGCTCGCGATGCTGGCGGGAACGACGCGCGCGCCCGACGAGGTGGTCGCGATCGTGCCGCCCGACCTCGCGCCGGCGAGCGTCGAGAAGATCGCGATCAACGCGGTGATGGCGGGCTGCCAACCCGAGTATCTGCCGGTGGTGCTGGCCGCGGTCGAGGCGGTGTGCACCGACGACTTCAACATCCACGGCGTGCTCGCGACGACGATGCCGGTCGGGCCGGTCGTGATCGTGAATGGCCCGATCCGCCGGCGGATCGGCATGAACTCGGGCATGAACGTGTTCGGCCAGGGCAACCGCGCCAACGCGACGATCGGCCGCGCGCTCCAGCTCGTGATCCGCAACGTCGGGGGCGGACGGCCCGGCGAAGTCGACCGCGCCACCCACGGCAACCCCGGCAAGCTGAGCTTCTGCTTCGCCGAAGACGAGGAGGGCTCGCCGTGGACGCCGCTCGCGTGCGACTTCGGCGCGGCGCCCGGCACCGACGCGGTGACGGTGTTCACCGGCGAGGGCCCGCGCTGCATCGTCGACCAGCTGTCGCGCGACCCCGAGTCGCTCGCGCGCACGTTCGCGGTGAATCTGCGCACGCTGCACCACCCGAAGCTGGTGCTCGCGTTCGACTGCTTGCTGGCGGTCGGTCCGGAGCACTCGCGGATCTTCCGCGACGCGGGCTGGAGCAAGGCGGACCTGCTCGCGCGCCTCGCCGAGCTGCTGCTGATCCCAGGCCGCGAGCTGGTGCGCGGTGCGGGCGGCATCGCCGAGGGGCTGCCCGAGAGCGTCGCGGAGGCGACGCTGCCGAAGTTCCGCCCGGGCGGCTTGCTGGTGGTGCATTGCGGTGGCGGCGCCGGGCTCTTCTCTGCGATGATCGGCGGCTGGGTATCCGGTGCCGTCGGAAGCGCGCCGGTCATGCGGGAGATCCGGTCGTGACGCGCCTCGTCCTCGATCCCACCAGCGAGCGGGCGCCCGCACAGCGCCAGCGGTTGCCGCGACTCGCTTCGCTCGCCGGCCGCCGGATCGGCCTGCTCGACATCGCGAAGGCGCGCGGCGATGTGTTCTTGAACCGCCTCGAAGAGCGGCTGCGCGAGCGCGGCGCCGACGTGACGCGCTATCGCAAGCCCACGTTCACCAAGCCCGCCCCGCCCGACCTGCGCCAGCAGATCGCCGTGCAGTGCGACGCCGTGGTGGAAGCGCTCGCCGATTGAGGGAGCTGCACGTCGTGCAGTGTGCACGACACGGTCGATCTCGAGGCGCGCGGGGTGCCCTCCGTGTTCGTCGCGACCGTCGCGTTCATCGACGGAGCCGTGGCCCAGGCGCGCGCGCTGGGAGCCGACCCGGCCGCCGTCTACGTCGAGCACCCGATCCAGGACCGCAGCGATGAAGAGATGGTCGCGATCGCCGATCGAGCGATCGATGCGATCCTCGAGAATCTGGTGCGCGGCGACGGCTGAGCCCGCGGTGCTCTTCTT
>CAZPNB010000248.1:0-3178 GCA_964587305.1 uncultured Spirochaetales bacterium
GACCGAACGACTGGCCCATGTGGCTGGGCATCCCGTACCTGGCAATGGGCTCGGTGATCATGGTACACGTGTGGCGGCTCCTGCCGCTGGCCACGATCATCATGCTGGCCGGCCTCTCTTCGATCCCGAAGGAGATCCACGAGGCGGCGCGCGTGGACGGGGCCGGCTTCTGGCGCCACCACTTCCGGATCACCCTGCCGCTCGTGCGCCCCATCATGCTGGTCGCCCTCCTGTTCGGCCTGGCCTTCGCCTTCACCGACATGATCGTGATCTTCGTGCTCACGCGGGGGGGACCGTACGACACGACGCAGGTCCTCGCGAGCCTCGCGTTCTTCACGGGCATCCAGGGCGGCGACCTGGCCACGGGCGCGGCGATCGCGGTGTTCCTGTTCCCGCTCCTCCTCGCGGTCGCCGTGGTGTTCCTGCGAGTCGCACGTCGCACCGAGGTGACCTGACCGATGCGACCAGGCGCGCTGAGGCGGCTCTTGACCGGTGGCGCTCACCTCGGGATCGTGGGCGCGTTCACGCTCTTCTCGGCGTTCCCCTTCTACTGGATGCTGATCACGACGTTCAAGCGGAACAGCGACCTGCTCAGGCGCGAGAACAACCCGTTCCTCTACAACGAGCCACCGACGCTCGAGCACCTGCGCGTGCTGTTCGTCGAGACCCTGTATGGGCGGTGGCTCTTCAACACGGCGTTCGTCGGCGTGCTGGTCGTGGCCATCACCCTCCTCCTGGCGCTGCCCGCCGGCTACGCGCTGGCGCGGCTCACCGGGCGGTGGGGCGAGCGGCTCGGCATCGGCATCTTCCTCACGTACCTCGTGCCGCCCACGCTCCTGTTCATCCCGCTCTCGCGGGTCATCGCGACCCTCGGCCTCCAGGACTCGCTCTGGTCCCTCGTCCTCGTGTACCCGTCGTTCACGATCCCGTTCTGCACCTGGCTCCTCATGGGGTTCTTCAAGACGATCCCCAAGGACCTCGAGGACGCGGCCATGATCGATGGCTGCAGCCGGTTCGGCGCCTTCCTCCGGGTCGTGATCCCGATTTCCGTCGCCGGAGTCCTCACCGTCGTCATCTTCGCCTTCACGCTGGTGACGCAGGAGTTCGTCTACGCCATGACGTTCATCTCCGGCGTCCGGCAGTTCACGGTGAGCGTGGGCGTGCCGACCTTCCTCGTCCGCGGCGACGTGTATTTTTGGGGGTCCCTGATGGCGGGTTGCTTCATCGCGAGCGTCCCGATCGCGATCCTCTACAACTTCTTCGTCGACCGCTTCGTCGCCGGCTTCACGGTGGGGGCCATCAAGTAGCCCACCGTCAGGGCAGACGGCCGTGCCCGGACCGACGCACGACGTCACGGGGCGAGGTACGGCTCCAGCCCGGAGGCCACCACGAACTCACGGATGGACCGGGCGGGGATCACCGTCGTCTCCCCGGCGACCGGGATCTCTAGGGCCCGGTCCGGCGTCTCCGGCAGCGCCACCTTCGCGGTCCGGTAGCCCTCCACGATGGCGATGAGGGCGCCGCTGACGGCATCGAACACCCCCCCGCCGCTCGATCCGTAGCTGACCGAGGCGTCCACCATGCGCGGTACCCCCTCCAGCGGGAAGCGGCCCTCCTCGGGGGCGAGCTGACTGATGATGCCGCTGACCACCGTGAGCCGGCGGCCCCACGGGAAGGCGAGGATCAGGCCGTCGTCGCCGAGGCCCACCGTCGGCTTCAGGGGTGCGGGAGACAGCTCAAGTCCCTGGACCTCGACCGGTTTCGTCGCCGGCTTCACCGCGGGAGCGATCAAGTAGCCATGGGGCCCGGGCGGCCGGTTGGGGTTCGGCGGCCGCGCCGGCCGCCCGGCCGCGACCACGCGGGGGCCGACGTGCGCGGTAAGTCCGCGTCCTGCTTGACAGACGTCCGGTGGCTTCGCTAGACTCCGCCTACCCGAATCCCGGGAATCGAGGGACACGAACCGCCACCGGTTCCGCCTCGTACAACCTCCCGGCCAACGGCGGCCCCGAGGCTCGCGATGCCTGACGTCGAGCGGCTCGGCCCCGGTGACATCGACCGCGGGCGCGCCATCATCGGAGGGACGGCGAAGGGCTGATGGCTGAGCCAGCGAACGGTCACGCCTTCAAGGGGGACTTGCGCGGCGCCGCCCTGCCGGCCGCGCTGGACACCTTTCCCAAGCTCGTCCTCCGCAACGCGGAGCGCTTCCCCGACAAGGTCGCCATCCGGGAGAAGGACTACGGCGTGTGGCAGGCCCACACGTGGCGCCAATACCTCGAGCAGGCGCGGCTCACCGCGCTCGGACTGGCGGCGCTCGGCTGTGTCCGGGGGGACAAGGTGGCGATCATCGGTGACAATCGCCCCCAGCTGTACTGGGCGATGCTTGCCGCCCAGGCCGTCGGTGCCGTGCCGGTCCCCCTCTATCAGGACTCCATCGAGAAGGAGATGGAGTACATCCTGGACCACGCGGAGGCGCGGTTCGCCGTGGTCGAGGACCAGGAGCAGGTCGACAAGGTGCTCCACGTCAAGGCGAAGTGCGCCCGCCTCGAGCGTGTGATCTACGACGATCCCCGGGGGCTCCGCCACTACGCGGTACCCGGCCTGGGGAGCCTGACTGACCTCCAGGCGCAGGGCCGGCGGTTCGACGCGGAGCAGCCCGGCTTCTTCGAGCGCGAAGTGGCCAAGGGCACCGCCGACGATGTGGCCATCATCTGCTACACGTCGGGAACGACCGGCCAGCCCAAGGGGACCATGCTGTCCCACCGGAACCTGATCGTGACCGGGCGCAACGCGGTCGAGTACGAGGGGCTCCGCGCGCAGGACGAGGTGGTGGCCTACTTGCCGATGGCGTGGATCGGCGACCACATGTTCTCGTTCGCGCAGTCGATCCTCACGGGCTTCACGGTGAACTGCCCGGAGAGCGCCGCCACGGTGCTGCAGGACCTGCGCGAGATCGGGCCGACCTACTTCTTCGCGCCGCCCGGCATCTACCAGCGCATCCTGACGTCGGCGATGATCCGCATCGACGACGCCGCGGCCCCGAAGCGCCGTCTGGTTCGCTTCTTCCTGGATGTGGCCCGGCGGGTCGAGCGTGGTCGTCTGGCCGGCACGCCGGTGTCCGTCGGCGATCGCCTCCTCCACGCGCTGGGGCGAGTGCTCGTCTACGGCCCGCTCCTGGACA
>CAZPNB010000249.1:0-5620 GCA_964587305.1 uncultured Spirochaetales bacterium
CGCCGCTTGGATCTTGTTGTAGTAGACGGCGTTCACCGCGGCCTCGGGCCCCATCACGGCGATCATGGCCGTGGGCAGGGCGAGCGTCGCGTCGGGCTGGAAGCCCGGGCCGCTCATGGCGTAGAGGCCCGCGCCGTAGGCCTTGCGCACGATCACGCTGATGCGCGGCACGGTGGCCTCGGAGACCGCCATGATCATCTTGGCGCCGGCGCGGATGATGCCCTGGCGCTCCACCTGCTTGCCGATCATGAAGCCCGGCACGTCGGCCAGGTAGACGAGCGGGATCCCGTAGGCGTCGCACAGCCAGATGAAGCGCGCGGCCTTGTCCGCCGAGTCCACGAACAGCACGCCGCCCTTCACCTTGGGCTGGTTGGCCAGGATGCCGACCACTTTGCCCTCGATGCGCGCGAGCCCCGTGAGGATCTCGCCCGCGAAGAGCTTCTTGATCTCGAAGAAGGAGTCCGCGTCCACCACGCGGTCCACCACCTCGCGCACGTCGAAGAGCTTGTTCTCCTGCTTGGGGATCACGCTCTCGAGCTCGGCGGGCGCCTTGGCGGGCGGCCGCGGCTCGGCCTCGGGCAGCGGCGCCTCCCAGTGGGACGGCAGGTAGCCGAGGTAGCGGCGCGCCGCGTCGATGGCCTCCTCCTCGGTCTTGACCAGCAGGTCGCCGCAGCCCGACACCGAGCAATGCATGCGGGCACCGCCCATCTCCTCGAGGGAGACCTTCTGGCCGATCACCATCTCGGCCATGCGCGGCGAGCCCAGGTACATGCTGGCGTTGCCCTCGACCATCACCACGATGTCGCAGAACGCCGGGATGTAGGCGCCGCCCGCGGCAGACGGTCCGAACAAGAGACACACCTGCGGGACGCGTCCCGACATCCGCACCTGGTTGTGGACGATGCGGCCCGCGCCGCGGCGCCCGGGGAACATCTCGATCTGGTCGGTGATGCGGGCGCCCGCCGAGTCCACCAGATAGACGAGCGGAACGCCGCTGCGCTCGGCGCGCTCCTGGATCCGCAGGATCTTCTCGACCGTGCGCTTGCCCCACGAGCCCGCCTTCACCGTCGAGTCGTTGGCCCGCACGCACACCTCGCGTCCGTCGACCCGCCCGGAGCCGGTCACGACGCCGTCGGCGGGCAGGTCGCCAGCGAGGCTGTTCGCGAAGGCCGCATCCTCGACGAACGAGCCGGCGTCGAGCAGCAACGCGAGCCGCTCGCGGCAGAACAGCTTGCCCTCGCTGCGTGCCTTCTCGTGATACTTCGGGTCGCCGCCGCGCCGGATCTCTTCCAGGCGCTCGATCGTCTCGTGCTCGCGCTTCACGCGGTCACCTCGGCTCCGGCGCGCTTGCGCTCCCGCGCGCCGCGAACCGCGCGATACACCCTCCCCGGTAGCGGGCGCTTCAGCACGTCGTTCTCGAGCCAGGTGCTCGCATCGACCAGCGCGTCGACGGAGATGCCGGTGGCGATGCCGCTGCGTTCGAAGAGATCCACGACGTCCTCGGTGGCGACGTTCCCCGACGCGCCGGGCGCATACGGGCAGCCGCCGAGCCCCGCCAGCGACGCGTCGAACGTGCGGACTCCCGCCTGGTAGCCGGCCTCGACGTTCGCGAGCGCGCGGCCGTAGGTGTCGTGGAGATGCAGCGCCACCCGCTCGAGCGGTGCGATGCCGGATGCCGCGGCGACCAGCGCGCGCACGCCGCGCGGCACGCCCACCCCGATCGTGTCGCCGAGCGACACCTCGCTGACACCCGCTGCGAAGAGCTCCGCGGTCAGCGCGACCACCGCACCGATCGCAACCTCGCCCTCGTAAGGGCAGCCGCACACCGTCGAGACGTAGGCGCGCAGCCCGATCCCGTCGGCCCGGCTGCGCTCCGCCACCGGCCGGATCCGCTCCAGTTGCTCGGCCACGCTGCAGTTCACGTTCTTGCGGTTGTGCGTCTCGCTGGCGGACACGAACACGGCCGCCATCTGGGCTCCGCCTGCGGCGCGGAAGCGCGCATAGCCGGTTTCATTCGGGACGAGCGCGCTGTAGCGCACGCCGGGGTGCACCGGCAGCGACGAGGCGAGCACGTCGCCGTCGGCGAGCTGCGGGATCCACTTCGGAGACACGAACGACGTCACCTCGATGCGTCGCAGCCCGGCGGCGACCAGACGGCGCACCAGCTCGAGCTTGGCCGCGGTCGGTACGGTCTCGGGCTCGTTCTGGAGCCCGTCGCGCGGACCGACCTCGTAGATGCAGACGTCGGGAGTGGCCACAGGGCGGTCAAACGTACCCGAGCGCCTGGAGCCGCGCCGGCCGCTTCGTCCACTTCGGCTCGACCTTCACCCACAGCTCGAGGTGCACGTGCGCATCGATGAGCTTCTCGATCTCGCGGCGCGCGCGGATGCCGATCTGCTTGATCCGCAGGCCGCCCTGGCCGATCACGATCGGCTTCTGGCTCTCGCGCTCGACGATCAGATTCGCGCGAATCCGCACCAGATCCGGTCGCGACTCGTCATACTGCTCGATCTCCACCGCCAGCGCGTACGGCAGCTCCTGGTCGAGCGCGTCGATCGCGGCCTCGCGCACCAGCTCGGCCACCAGGAAGCGCAGCGGACGGTCGCTGAGGTCGTCCTCGGGATAGAGCGGCGGTGATTCGGGCAAGCGCTCGGTCACCGCGTCGAGCAACGCCTCCACCCCTTCGCCGGAATGCGCCGAGACGCGGAACGCGAGATCGACGCCCGACGGCGGCCACGCCGCGTCGCGCGCCCCGGGCTGATCCAGCTTCGTGCCGACTACCAGCACCGGTTTCTCCCGCCCGCGCAGGCGCCCGAAGAGCGCCGCGTGATCGTCTCCCCAGCTCCGCTCGAGATCGACCAGCAACAGCGCGACGTCGCTGTCGTCGCCCGCCTCTCGCGCCTGGCGGTTCAGCACGACGTTCAGCGTCCGCTCGCTCGCGTGCAGACCCGGCGTGTCGACGAACAGGAGCTGTGCCCCCGGGCGGTTCTTGATGCCCAGGATGCGGCTGCGCGTCGTCTGCGGCTTGTCGCTGACGATCGCGAGCTTCTCGCCGAGGATCGCATTCAGCAGCGACGATTTTCCAGCGTTCGGCCGCCCCAGGATCGCGACGAAACCGGCGCGGTGGGCGGTCACGGGCGCACCGCCCTGCACGCCAGCGCCGCCTCGGCGGCCGCTCGTTCGGCGAGCCGCTTGCTGCGCCCGGTTCCGCTGCCCCAGGCGTCACCGGCCACGCGCACTTCCATCGTGAAGCGCCGCTCGTCGTGCTCGATGCCGCTGTCCGCTGTGGTGTGATAGCTCGGCGTCGCGCGCAGCGTCGCATGGGCCCACTCCTGGAACGACGTCTTCGCGTCCCGTCCGATCGCGGCCTCGGCCCCCGCGATGAACCAGGTCGCCACGAAGGCCTGCACCGGAGCGAGCCCGCCATCGAGGTACAGCGCGCCGATCACCGCCTCGAACACGTTTGCCAGGATCGAATCCTTCTCCGCTCCGCCGGAGCGCAGCTCGGTGCGCCCGAGCCGCACCAGCGACGGCAGCTCGATCTGGCGCGCGCGTGTGGCGAGCGCGTCGCCCCGCACCTGCGAGGCGCGCGCACGCGTGAGCTCTCCCTCGCTCCACTCCGGATGCGCGGCGTAGAGCACCTCGCCGACGACCAGGTCGAGCACGGCGTCGCCCAGGAACTCGAGCCGCTCGTTGCCGCGATCCCCGCGCATCTCGTGCGCGTACGACGCATGCGAGAGCGCGATCAGCACCCGCTCGCGATCGCGGAATCGATATCCCAGCGAGCGGCTCAGCAGGTCGACCGGATCGCCGTCCGCCGCGGCGGAGATTCCGGAGGCGTCTCGAGCACTCATGCCGCCGCTCCCGCGATCCAGCCGCCGCCGAGCACGACGTCGCCGTGGTAGAAGACCGCGGCCTGGCCGGGCGCGAGCGCGCGTACCGGAGCGTCGAAGCGGACGATCGTCGCGGCGGCCCCGGGCTCGAGCCGCGCCGCCGCACCGGCGTGCTGGTGCCGGATGCGCACCGTGGCGGCCGTCCCGGAGGCCGGCGGACGGCCAGCGATCCAGCTCACCCGCTCGACGCGCGCCACCGGCGCCTCGAGCTGCCGTTCGTCCCCCACCACGACGCGGTTGCGCTCCGCGTCGAGCGCGGTGACGTACAAGCGGCGGTCCGCCGCCAGCGCAAGCCCGCGGCGCTGCCCCACCGTAAAGTGGTGGATGCCCCGGTGGCGCCCGACGACCCGGCCCTCCGCGTCGACGATGTCGCCATCGCCGGGTATCGACTCCGGCCGCAGTCGCTCGACCACCGCCGCGTAGTCGCCGTCGGGGACGAAGCAGATCTCCTGGCTCTCGGGCTTGTCGGCCGTGGCCAGACCGAGCGAGCGAGCGCGCTCGCGAACTTCGTCCTTCGTCATCGCGCCGAGCGGAAAATCGACGGCCTCGAGCTGCGTCTGGCTGAGCCCGAACAGGAAGTAGGTCTGGTCCTTGCGCAGATCGACCGCGCGCCGCAGGCGCCTCGCGCCGGTGTCGGGGTCGCGGTCGACCCGCGCGTAGTGTCCCGACGCCACCGAAGCGGCGCCGAACACCTTCGCGCGCTCGAGCAGATAGTCGAACTTGAACCGCTGGTTGCAGGCCACGCACGGGATCGGCGTGGAGCCGGCGAGATAGGCATCGGCGAAGCTCTCCATCACCTCCCGGCGAAAGCGCTCGCTGTAGTTCGCGACGTAGAAGCGCATGCCGAGCCGGTCGGCAACGCGGCGCGCATCGTCGGCGTCGTCGAGTGAGCAGCAGCGCGACCTGGACCCCGCCAGATTCATCGTCACGCCGATCGCCTCGTGGCCGGCCTCGACGACGAGCGACGCCGCCACCGACGAGTCGACGCCGCCCGACATCGCGACCACCACGCGCTGGCGCGCCCCGCTCATGCGTCGCCGGCCGCGCGCGCGCGCGCGACGAGATCGGGCAGCAGCGCCAGCACGCGATCGATCTGCGCGTCGTCGGTGCCGTGCCCGACGCTTAAGCGCAGCGTACCGCGCGCCTCGGCCGGGCTGAACCCCATCGCGACCAGCACGTGGGACGGCTCGATCGACCCCGAAGCGCACGCCGCTCCGGCCGACGCGGCGATCCCATCGAGGTCGAGCGCCTGGAGCAGCAGCTCGCCCGGGGTGTCGCAGAACGTGACGTTGAGCGTATTGGCGAGCACGTGCTCCGGATCGCCGTTGCGGACCACGCGCGGCACCTTCGCGGCGATCCCGTCCCACAGCCGGTCGCGCAGCCGCGTGTAGCGCGCAACTCGCAGAGGCAGCTCGCGGCGCGCCAGCTCGCACGCGACGCCCAGGCCGGCGATCCCGGCCACGTTCTCTGTGCCGCCGCGCCGCCGCTTCTCCTGCGGTCCGCCGCGCAGGAGCGGCGGGACTGCGATCGCCCCGCGCACGACGAGGCAGCCCACACCCTTGGGTCCGCCGAACTTGTGCGCGGACAGCGACAGCAGGTCGATCGGAAGCCGCCCGGGTCGGATCGCGTGCTTGCCGACCGCCTGCGTCGCGTCGCTATGCATCCACGCGCCGCGCGCCCGCGCGAGCTCCGCGATCGCCTCGACGGGCTGAAGCACTCCGGTCTCG
>CAZPNB010000250.1:0-5415 GCA_964587305.1 uncultured Spirochaetales bacterium
GAATCCTGCGTCATTGGAGGACCGGCTCCCGGCTCGTGCGCCGGCGCTGTCCCGAGCCGGCGCTGCGCACGATCGAATCGGCGATCGCCTCGAGCGAAGTCCGCCACGCGGGCGAGATCCGCTTTGCAGTGGAGGCTGCGCTCGATCCGCTGGCGGTGATCCGCGGGCTCTCGCCACGCGACCGCGCGATCGCCGTGTTCAGCGAGCTGCGCGTGTGGGACACCGAAGAGAACTCGGGCGTCCTGATCTATCTGCTGCTGGCCGACCGCGACGTCGAGATCGTGGCCGACCGCGGCATCCACCAGCGAGTCGAACCGGGCCAATGGGAAGCGATCTGCCGGCAGATGGAGGCCGAGCTCCGAGCGGGCCGCTACCAGCAGGGGGCCCTGATCGGGATCCGGGCGATCAGCGATCTATTGGCGCGGCATTTTCCGCCGAACGCGCGCGACCGCGACGAGCTGCCCGACCGGCCGGTCGTGCTCTGAAACCGGCAAGCGATGATCGCCGGCGCGTCGTGCGGGTGCGCGGACGCAGCTACTATGGACGTCGCATACCCGTTCGAGAGGCAAACCGATGCACTACGACCTCGTGATCCGCGGCGGCAACGTCGTCGATGGCACCGGGCTGCCCGGCTACACCGCGGACGTCGGTGTGCGCGGCGGGCGGATCGCGGCGATCGGCCGGATCGACGAGCCGGCGCAGCGCGTCGTCGACGCCGACGGGCTGGTCGTCGCGCCGGGCTTCATCGACGTGCACACGCACTACGACGTGCAGCTCGACTGGGATCCGGTCGCGTCGCCGTCGATGCAACACGGCGTGACGACCGTGCTGACCGGAAACTGCGGGTTCACGCTCTACCCGTCGAAGCCCGAGGATGTCGACTGGCTGACCGGTATGCTGACGCGCGTCGAGGGCATGTCGCGCGATGCGATGCGCGAGGGCTTCCGCTTCGCCGGCGGCGGCTTCGCCGACTACTGGTCGCGCCTCGAGGGCAAGATCGCGCTGAACGTCGGCGGCTACGTCGGCCACTGCGCGGTGCGCCGCTATGTGATGGGCGACGCCGCGTCGGAGCGCGCGGCGACGCCGGCCGAGATCGCGCAGATGCAGGCGCTCGTCCGCCAGGCGATGCGCGAGGGCGCGGTCGGGTTCTCCACCTCTCAGCTCGACCTGCACGTCGGCTCCGACGGCCGCGGTGTGCCGTCGAACTTCGCGACGCCCGAGGAGATCACAGCGCTTTGCTCGGTGCTGGCCGAGTTCCCGTACGGCGCGGTCGAGATCATTCCGCGCAGCCACGGCATCGGCCACGACGACGCCGACCGCGCGCTCTTGCTCGCGATCGCGCGCGCGTCGGGGAAGCCGATCGAGCTGGGTCCGCTCGGGCCGACGCCCGACCAGCCGATGGCGTGGCAGCGCACGCTCGAGTTCACGCATGAGGCACGCGCGCAGGGGGTGCGCCTGCACCCGCAGTTCACGACGCAGCGCCTCGGGCTGCACCTGCGTCTGGCCGACACGTTCGTGTTCGACGAGATGCCGGCATGGCTGCGCGCGCTCACCGGGAACACCGCAGAGCGCTGCCGCGCGCTGGCCGATCCGGCGGTGCGCGACCAGCTGCGCCACGACCTCGCGACGATCACGCGCGCCGCGCCGTTTCCGATCCAGATCCTCGAGGTCGAGCACGTGCGCGACCCGGCGAACCGCGGGCTCGTCGGCCGCAGCGCCGCGGAGATCGCCGGCGAGCGCGGCGGCGACGCGCTCGACGCGTTCCTCGACGTGTCGATCGCCGAGGACCTCGCCACCGGCTGGAAGGTGCGCGCGATTCCTGCCGCGCAGCAATTCATCGCGAACGTCGTGCGCGCCTCCATCCAGGACCCGCTGGTGATGGCGGGCTCGAGCGACGGCGGCGCGCACTTGGCGAGCTTCGTCGGCGCCGACTACACGACGCTCTTGCTCACCGACTGGGTGCCCGACCCGCTCTCGCTCGAGCACGCGGTCTGGCGCCTCGCGGGCATGCCGGCCGCGGTGCACGGCCTCGTCGATCGCGGCGTGATCCGCACCGGCGCGAAGGCCGACCTGACACTGATCGACCTGGCGAACCTCGCCGCCGGCGAGCACACGGTTGTCAGCGATTTTCCGGCTGGCACCGAACGTTACTACGTCGACGCGCGTGGCTACGAGATGGTGATCGTGAACGGCGTGCCGGCGATGGAGCAGGGCAAGCCCACCGGCGCGCTGCCGGGCGAGGTGTTGCGGGGGGCGTAGCGCGCGTGAGGGATGGGAGGGGCGATGAAGATCGGGCTGTTCGGAATCAACTTCGGCCCGTGCGGCACCGTCGACGCGATGGTGCGCGTCGCGCGCGCGGCCGAGGCCATGGGGCTCGAGTCGGTGTGGACCGGAGAGCACGTGGTGCTGCCGGATCCGCAGGCGCCGCCGTCACCGGCCACTCCGCAGACGCCGTTCCTCGATCCGTCGGTGGCGCTCGCGCACATCGCGGCCCACACCGTCCGGATCCGGCTCGGCACCGGCATCATCATCCTGCCGCAGCGCAATCCGGTCGAGCTCGCCAAGGAGCTGGCGAGCCTCGACGTCGTGTCGCAGGGCCGGCTGATCTTTGGCCTCGGCGCCGGCTACCTCGAGCCCGAGTTTCGCGCGCTCGGCGCGAACTACGAACAGCGCGGCGCGGTCACCGACGAGGCGATCGACGTGCTGCGCGCCATGTGGACACAGCCCAAGCCGAGCTTCGCGGGCCGCTACTACCGCTTCGCGGGGATCGACGCGCACCCGCGCCCGGTGCAGCGGCCGCACCCGCCGATCGTCGTCGGCGGGATGAGCCGGCCGGCGGCGCGCCGCGCGGCCCTGCGCGGCAACGGCTGGTACGGATTCCTCTCGAACCCCGAGGTCACCGCCCGCTGCGTCGGTTGGATCCGTGAGTTCACCGCGGCCGGCGCGCGCCCCGCAGAGCTCGGCCCGCTCGAGATCAGCGTCACGCCGCCGCCGCCGCTCACGCTCGACTTGGTGAAGCAGTACGCCGACCTGGGCGTGCACCGGATCGTCGGGCTGGCACGGGCGCGCGACGCCGACGGCATGCTGCGGTTCGTCGACGAGCTGGCGGAGCTGGCGCGGCGATCGGACGCCTAGCTCCGGTGCCCGAGGCCACCCAGAGCGAGCGAGCGCCGACGCGGGCGCAGCGCGCCGAGGACATCGCGCGCTGGGACCGCGAGCACGACGTCGTGATCGTCGGCCACGGCGGCGCCGGAGCGTCCGCCGCGATCGAGTCGGCGCGTGCCGGCGCCGACACGCTGGTGCTCGAGCGGATGGCGCGCGGCGGCGGAACGACCGCGCTCTCGACCGGCGTGCTGTACTTCGGCGGCGGCACGCGCATCCAGAACGCATGCGGGTTCGCCGACTCGGTCGCCGAGATGACGAAGCACGTGCGGATGGCCGCAGGTGCTTCGGCAGACGACGAGAAGGTGCGCGTGTACTGCGAGCAGAGCCTCGAGCACTTCGCGTGGGTGTGCTCGCAGGGCGTCGAGTTCAAGGAGAGCTACGCCGCGGAGAAGACGACGCATCCGTTCGGCGACGACTGCCTGTTCTACAGCGGCAACGAGGAGGTGTACCCGTTCGCGGAGCATTCGGTGCCGGCGCCGCGCGGCCACAAGCCGGCGCGCGCCGGCGAGGCGGGCGGCTATCTGATGGAGTGCTTGCTGCGCGAAAGCTCCGCCGCGGGGGCGGCGGTGTTGAACGATTGCCTGGCGCTGCGGCTGGTCCAGCGCGACGACGATCGTGTGGTGGGTGTGATCGCCCGGTGCGCGGGCGAGACGCTGGCGATCAAGGCGCGCCGCGGCGTGGTCCTGTGCGCCGGCGGCTTCATCCTGAACGAGGCGATGGTGGCCGAGCACGCGCCGGAGCTGCTCCAGTGCAACTGGAAGGCCGCGTCGCCGGGGGACGACGGCAGCGGGATCCGGATCGGCACGGGAGCCGGCGCCGCCGCGGTGAACATGCACGAGGGGCTCGTGCTGAACGCCTACTACCCGCCGGCGAGTCATCTCAAGGGCGTGCTGGTGAACGCGCAGGGCCAGCGCTTCATCAACGAGGACGCCTACCTCGGGCGCACCAGCGACGCGATGGTCTACCGCGCGGGTGGACGCGCGTGGCTCGTGGTGGACGACGCGATCTACGCGCGCACCCAGGCGGTGCACCGGATCGCCGCGGTGGAGGAGAGCTTCGAGGCACTCGAGCGCGCGCTCGGCATGCCCGACGGCGAGCTCGTCCACACGCTCGAGAGCTACAACCGCGCCGCCGCGCGCGGTGACGACCCGCTGTTCCACAAGGCGCCCGCGCACCTGCGCCCGCTGTCCGCCCCGCCGTTCGCCGCGCTCGACTGCTGCACCGCCAACTCGTTCTTCGGCGTGTTCACGCTCGGCGGGCTCGCGATCCGCGCCAGCGCCGAGGTGCTGACGCCCGAGCGCGCTGTGATTCCGGGGCTATTCGCGGCCGGCCGCAACAGCGCCGGCCTGTGCCTCGAGGGGCGCGGCTATGCGAGTGGGCTCTCGATCGGCGAGGCGACCTTCTTCGGGCGCGTCGCCGGCCGAAACGCCGCCGCGCTGGCGCCGTGGGATTGAGATGAAGCTATTCGAACCGATTTCGATCGGCTCGATGCAGCTGAAGAACCGGCTCGTGATGTCGCCGATGACGACGGGCTATGCCGGCCAGGGCCAGCTCCCGACGCCGCGGCTGATCGACTACCTGGTCGCCCGCGCGCGCGGCGGCGTCGGCCTGATCACCCTCGAGGCGTGCGTGGTGGACCGCCAGCATCGCGAAGTGCCGCAGTCGATGCACTTCGCGTCCGACGACGTGGTCGACGCGCACCGCGCGATCACCGATGCGATTCACGCCCACGGCGCGAAGGTGCAGCCCCAGATCGTGCACGCCGGCCCCGATGCACTCTCGCCGCAGATCGAGAAGATCCCGAGCCTGGGGCCGTCGGTGATCACGTCCTACCTGACGGGATCGCCCTCCCGCGAGCTCGCGGTCGACGAGCTGCCTGCGATCCTCGACCAGTACGCAAGAGCTGTGCGGCGCGTGCGCGAGGCCGGCTACGACGGGATCGAGCTGCACGCGGCGCACGGCTACATGCTGCTCGGATCGTTCCTGTCGCCGTGGCGGAACAAGCGCGGAGATGACTACGCCGGGCGCAAGCGCGACGGGCGGCTGCGCTTCCTGCTGGAGGTGCTCGGGGCGATCCGCAAGGAGGTGGGCGCCGACTTCCCGATCACGCTGCGCATCTCGGGCTACGAGCGCACGCCCGGCGGGCGCCCGATCGACGACACCGCGCGGATCGCGCCGCGGCTGGTCGAGGCGGGTGTCGACGCGTTCCACGTCTCGGGCGGTGTGATCGACCGGCTCACGTCGATGATC
>CAZPNB010000251.1:0-3577 GCA_964587305.1 uncultured Spirochaetales bacterium
GTCGCACTCAAGTGGAGCCTGCGCAACGTATACGGCATGCAGCCGGGAGACGTCTTCTGGGCCGCATCGGACATCGGCTGGGTCGTCGGTCACTCATACATCGTCTACGCGCCGCTCTTCCTCGGCTGCACGACGGTCCTCTACGAAGGCAAGCCGGTCGGCACGCCCGACGCCGGCGCGTTCTTCCGCGTGATCGAGCAGCACCGCGTGAACACGCTGTTCACCGCGCCGACCGCGCTGCGCGCGATCAAGCGCGAAGACCCCGGGGCACAGCTGCCGAAGCGCTACGACACGACGTCGCTGCGCGCGTTGTTCCTGGCCGGCGAGCGCGCCGACCCCGACACCGTCGCGTGGAGCGAGCGCGCGCTCGGCGTGCCGGTGATCGACCACTGGTGGCAGACGGAGACGGGCTGGCCGATCGCGGCCAACTGCATCGGGATCGAGCCAGTGCCGGTGAAGCACGGATCGCCCGCGCGCGCGGTGCCGGGCTACGACGTGCGCGTGCTCGGCGACGACGGCGACGAGCTGCCGCCCGGCCAGACCGGCCACCTCGCGATCAAGCTGCCGCTGCCTCCCGGCTGCCTGCGCACACTGTGGGAGAACGACGCCGGCTTCGAGCAGAGCTACCTCGCCCGTTTTCCCGGCTACTACCAGACCGCCGACGCCGGCCACGTCGACGAGGACGGGTATCTCTGGGTGATGGCCCGCACCGACGACATCATCAACGTCGCCGGGCACCGGCTCTCGACCGGCGCGATCGAGGAGGTGATCGCCGGCCACCCCGACGTCGCCGAGTGCGCCGTCACCGGCGTCGCCGACGCGCTGAAGGGGCAGGTGCCGCTCGGCTTCGTGGTGCTGAATGCCGGCGCCGACCGCGCCGCCGACGAGATCGAGCGCGAGCTGATCGCCCGCGTCCGCGACGCGATCGGTCCGGTCGCCTCGTTCCGGCGCGCGCTGGTGGTGGCGCGGCTGCCGAAGACGCGCTCCGGCAAGGTGCTGCGCGGCACGCTGCGCCGGATCGCCGACTGCGAGCCCTACCGCACGCCGCCTACCATCGATGACCCGTTGGTGCTCGACGAGATCCGGGCAGTGCTCGCCAGGGCCGGTTACGGCGCGGCGAGCGAGGCGCGCACGCGTGATGCGATGAATCGCCCGAAAGTCAGCGGCTGACGAGGATCGAGCGCCAGCGAGCGGCGATAGCAGCGCGCGGCTTCGGCCGGATCGCGAACCCGCCGCGCCAGGCGGCAATAGTTCGCGGCGAGACGCTTGCGCACGTCGGGCCCCGCGCCGACGCGCCGCAGCTCCTCCGGGCGCTCGGCGAGCCAGCGCTCGAGGATCATCCCCAGCTCCCGACGAATCCGGAGCGAGTTCTCGGCGCTGCGACGCGAGGCGTTGCGGCCATCCCAGCGGAACGCGGCGGTCGTGCGATCGAGGAAGCGCACCGGGTGCCGGGCGGCGATGCGAAGCCACAGGTCGTAGTCCTGCAGCGTCTCGAGGCTCTCGTCGAATCCCCCGACCTCGAGGGCGGCGTCGCGGCGGATCAGCGTGGAGACGAACGGGACGAAGTTGCTGCGCCGCAGCAGCGCAGAGAAGAACTCGCTGTCGGGAGCGGAGCCGAAGAGATCGAGGCCTTCTGGAACGTCGCGGTCATCGGCGTCCACCACGCGGACGCGTCCGTAGCACAGCGCGACCGCCGTTCCGCGCACAGCCTCGAGCCCGCCGGCCAGGTGCCCCGGCAGCCAGAAATCGTCCGAGCCGAGATACGCGACGTAGGTCCCGCGCGCGAGCTCGAGCCCGCGATTGAAGACCCGCGAGATGCCGAGGTTCTCGCGATGGCGCTCGATGCGCAGCCGCGGGTCCGCGGCGAGCTCGTCGAGGATGCGCTGCGACCCGTCGGTCGAAGCGTCGTCGATCGCGAGCACCTCGACACTCTCGGCCTCCTGGGCGAGCGCGCTCTCCACCGCGCGGCGCAAATAGCGCTCGTGGTTGTAGGACGTGACGATCGCGGTCACGAGCGGGCTCGGCGAGCTCACGTCGATGCCTCGAGCTTCTCGAGATTCGAACGCCAGCGCTCCTCGATCAGCGCGAAGATCTGCGCGTCTGAACGCGTCGCGGTCTTGCGCTCGATCCGACGGCGCTCGAGCGCGGCCGGAACGCTAGGCAGCGCAGCGAGCGTCCCCAGTAATTCGACTGGATCGAAGCGCAGCAGACGCGCGATCGCCCTCACCATCTGCTGCGCGATGAACAGCGCGGGAGCACCGGTGCGCGTCAGGTTCTTGCAGTGGAAGAGCATGCGGTTGCGCTTGCGGATCACGCGCACCCGCCGCTTGGCGAATGCGCGCCCGATCGTGCCGCCGCCCGTGTGAATGACACGGCTCTCGGGAATCACCACGCAGCTCCAGCCGCGCCGCCAGGCGCGAAACCCGAGATCCACATCCTCGTAGTAGAACGGGTGGAATAGCTCGTCGAAGCCGCCGAGCGCCAAGAAGCGCGCCCGGTCGAAGACGACCGCCCCGCCGAGCGGAAAGAACGTATACCAGGGGAGCCCACCCGAGGCCGTGTGTTCGGACAGGGATTCCACGCCGCGCCGGCGGTAGCGGATCCGGCCGCGCCGCAGGTAGGGAACGTTGAGGGTGACGTCGGAGAACCCGCCACCCTCATCGAGAACGAGTGGCGAGGCCGCGAAGACTTCGGGTCGCTCGAACGCGCGACAGAGCGGGGCCAGCGCATCCGGCTCCGGCCGCGCGTCGGAGTTGAGCAGAAATAGCAGCTCGTGTCGCGCGTTCATCGCGCCGGTGAGGCACGCCGGACCGAAGCCGCGATTGCGCTCGTGCTCGACCAGCCGCACCCCGGCATGGGCTTTCACGACATCGCGGGAGTGGTCGCTGCTGCCATCGTCGACGACGATCACCTCGGCTTCCGCCGGATACACCCGTGCGGCCGCGAGCGCCGCGGGGAGGGTTACGGCGAGCAGGTCGGCCCCGTTCCAGTTCGGGATGACGACGCTCACGTTCCGCATGGGTCGGACATCACTCGAGCAGATCCCATGACGCCGGCGTGCCGCGCTTGACCTCGCGCTTGACGCGCTTTCCCAGTAGCAGCTCCAGATACTTCGGCGGCAGGCCCAGACCCGGACGGATCGCGCGCAGGTTCTCGGCGGTGAGCGCCTCGCCGGCGCGCAGATCGCGCACCACGTAGAGCGAGCGGCGGAACTGCAAGGACTTCTTCTCGACTTCCGAAGGTCCGTAATGCACCTCGCCCAGCGCCTGCGCCGCGCGCGCGCCCTCCTCGACCAGGGCGCGCAGCTCAGCCGGCTCCAGCGAGAAGGCCGAATCCACGCCACCTTCGGCGCGGCTCAGTGTGAGGTGCTTCTCGATCACCGTGGCGCCCAGCGCAACACTGGCCAGCGCCGCACCGATCCCCAAGGTGTGATCGGATAGCCCGACCTCGCAGCCGAACCGCCTGCGCAGATCCGGAAGGGTCTTGAGATGGCTGTTCTGCGGGCTGGCCGGATAGGTGCTGGTGCACTTGAGCAGCACCAGGTGCTGGCAGCCCGCGCCGCGCGCGGTTCGCACCG
>CAZPNB010000252.1:0-5691 GCA_964587305.1 uncultured Spirochaetales bacterium
CCCAGTCGATCGTGCACTCGATGGTCGAGTTCCGGGACACGTCGGTGATCGCCCAGCTCGGCTTGCCGAACATGCGGGTGCCGATCGCGGTGGCGCTCGCGCATCCCGAGCGGCTGCCGCTGGACGTGCCGCGCCTCGACCTCGCGGCGGTCGGTCGCCTCGATTTCGAGACCCCCGACACCAAACGCTTCCCGTGCCTCGAGCTGGCCTACGAAGCGCTGCGCGGCGACGAGGCGGCGCCTGCCGTGCTGAACGCCGCCAACGAAGTCGCGGTGGCGGCGTTCCTGGCCGGCGAGATCCGCTTCCCGTCGATCGCGGCGGCCAACGCCGCGGTGCTCGAGACCTTCGAGAAGAGTGAGGCGGGCGGCACACTGCGCAATCTCGACGACGTGATCGCCGCCGACGCCTGGGCGCGCGCCTGCGCCCGGGAATGGCTCGCCGCCGAAAGGGGCCGCGCGTGACGGTGTTCTCGTACCTGTGGGCGTTCGTGCTGCTGCTGTCGATCCTGGTGTTCGTGCACGAGCTGGGTCATTTCGTGGTGGCCCGCCTGTGCGGCGTGCGCGTGTTGAAGTTCTCGATCGGCTTCGGCTCGCCGATCGGCTTCGGCCGCTATCGGCTGGCCTGGCGCCGCGGCGGAACCGACTACGTGATCGCCTGGTTCCCGCTCGGCGGCTTCGTGAAGATGCTCGGCGAGAATCCCGACGAGATCGACGATCCCGAGATCGCAGTCCAACCCGGAGAGTCGCTGCCCGAGAAGGCCACCTGGCAGAAGCTCGCGATCTTCTTCGCCGGCCCGGCGGCGAATCTGATCCTGCCGGTCCTGGTGTTTGCTGGCACGCTCGCGGTGGGCCTGCCGCGCCCGATCGCGGTGATCGGGAGCGTCGAGTCGGGCTCGCCGGCGGCCGTGGCGGGATTGCGCGAGAGCGATCGCATCACCGCGCTGGCCGGGGAGCCGGTGAGGTGGTGGGGCGATCTCGACGAGCAGGTTCGCGCGCGGGGCGGCGAGACCGTGTCGGTCGCTTACGAGCGAGGCGGCGCGCCGGCGACGGCGAGCCTCGCGATCTCGAGTCGCGCCAGCTTTGACGAGTTCGGCCAGAAGGTAGAAGTCGGCTGGGTGGGCATCGAGCACCGTCGCCCGGCGGCGATGCTCGGGATCGCGTCGGCCGGCTCGCCTGCTCACGCCGCGGGGCTGCGGTCTGGCGACGTGGTGGAAACGGTGAACGGCGTGCGCGTCGAGAGCTGGAGCGATTTCGCCGTGGCCTACGCCGCCTCCCGCGGCGACGTGGAGCTCGCGCTGCGCGCCGACGACGAGAGTGACGCCGTGCGCCACACCGTCGCGGTGCCGGGGCTCGGCGGCGTCGCTGCGCTCGGCGTGCTGCCCGCCACCGTGCTGGTGTCGACCGTGACGGCGGACTCGGCAGCCGACCAGGGGGGGCTGCGTCCGGGCGACCTGATCGTCTCGGTGGACGGAAAGCCGGTGGGCAGCTTCGGATCGTTCGCGGAGCTCGTGCGCACGAGTGATGGGCGCCCGCTGGCGCTCCAGTACGCGCGCGGCGGCGAGCTTCACGCCGTCGCCATCGCGCCGCAGCTGAAGGACTACGACGCCGGCTTTGGCCTGAAGGAGCCGCGCTACCTCGTCGGCATCACCGCCGAGGTCGCGAGCTTGCCGGGCCAGCAGGGTGTCGACCGCGAGCGCAACCCGCTGATCGCGGTGCCGCGCGCGGTCGGGATGACGGTCGACGTCACGCGGACTTTCGTCCAGGGGCTCGCGAAGCTCGTGACCGGCGAGGTGTCGCGCAAGCAGCTCGCCGGCCCGATCGGGATCGCGGAGCTCGCGGGGCACGCCTACACGCTCGGCTGGGAGAGCTATCTCTCGCTGCTGGTGCTGATCAGCATCAATCTCGGGATCCTGAACCTGCTGCCGATTCCGGTGCTCGACGGCGGGCAGGCGCTGATCTGCGTGGTGGAGGCGATCCGGCGCGCACCGCTCTCGCTGCGCACGCGCGAGATCGTGCAGCAGGTCGGTCTGACCGTGCTGATGCTGCTGATGGGGCTCGCGTTCTGGAACGACCTATCGCGCCAATGGACGCGGCTGCTCGACTGGCTCGCCGGCGCGTGAGCGAAGCCCCGCTGCTGCTCGCGGTGGAGACGGCCACTGGAGCATCGAGCCTGGCGCTGTGGCGCGGGGAGACGCTGCTGGGGGAGCGAGCCGCGGATCCCGGCGCGACCGCCGAGGTCCTGTTCCCGGCGCTCGACGCGCTGCTGGCCGAGGCCCGGCTGTCGCTGGCCGCGATCGGCGGGTTCGCGGTATCGATCGGCCCCGGGTCTTTCACCGGTTTGCGGATCGGCGTCGCGACGGTGAAGGGCCTCGCGTTCGGAACCGGGCGACCGGCGGTGGTGGTGTCGACGCTGGCCGCGCTCGCAGGTCATGCGGAGGGCCCCGGTCCGGTCGTGGCGGTACTCGATGCACGCCGGGCCGAGGTGTATGCGGCCGGATTCGAGGATGGCCGCGCGGCAGACTGGCTCCCGGAAGGCGTGTTCCCGGTCGGAGCGCTCGCGGCGCGCCTGCCCACGGGCTGTCGGATCGTCGGCGACGACGTCGCGCTGTGCGTCGCTGTGCGCTGCGGCACGGACGCGGTGGTCCTGCCCTCGCCGTACCCGGCGACGACCGCCCGCCACGTCGCGGCGCTCGGCGCGCAGGCATGGTCGCGCGGCCAAGCGATCCCGGCCGGGGACCTGGTCCCGCGCTACCTGCGGCGCGCGGAGGCCGAAGTGAAACGGACCGGCGAGCGCTTCGAGCCGCCCCCAGAACGGCGTAAGCGCCCAGAGGCATGCGGAGCGAGCCGTAGGTGGGCGGAGTCGAACCGGCTTTGACACCGTAGGAACGCTCGCGTAACCTCGCGAAACTAACGAGGAAACCCTCCGATGACCTTGAAGATCTACTACGACAAGGACGCCGATCTCGGCCGTCTCGACGGCAAGACGATCGCGATCCTCGGCTACGGCAGCCAGGGTCACGCCCACGCCCAGAACCTCGCGGCTTCGGGCGTCGACGTGGTCGTGGGCCTGCGCAAAGAATCGCCGAGTTGGAGCAAGGCCCAGCGCGCTGGGCTGCGCGTGATCGATGTCGCTCAGGCGGCGGCCGAGGCCGACATCACGATGATGACGCTGCCCGACGAATCGATGGGTGCGATCTATCGCGAGCACGTCGCGCCGAACCTGCAGCCCGGCAAGTACCTGGCGGTGGCGCACGGTTTCAACATCCACTTCGGGGTGATCCGCCCGCCTGCGAACGTGAACGTGTTCATGGTCGCGCCGAAGGGTCCCGGCCACACCGTGCGCGCCCACTACGAAGAGGGGCGCGGCGTCCCGTCGCTCGTCGCGGTCCACCAGGACCCGAGCGGCGACACGCTCCCGATTGCGCTCGCCTACGCGGCGGGGATCGGCGCCGGCCGCGCCGGCATCATCGAAACCAACTTCCGCGAGGAGACCGAGACCGATCTGTTCGGCGAGCAAACCGTGCTGTGCGGCGGGCTGGTCGCGCTGATGACCGCCGGCTACGAGACCCTGGTCGAAGCCGGCTATGCGCCCGAGATGGCCTACTTCGAGACGATCCACGAGGTGAAGCTGATCGTCGACCTGATCTACGAGGGTGGCGTCGCGAACATGCGCTACTCGGTCTCCAACACCGCCGAATACGGCGACCTCACACGCGGCCCGCGCGTCATCGACGAGGGCACTCGCCAGCGCATGCGCGAGATCCTGAACGAGATCCAGACCGGCTCGTTTGCCCGCGAGTTCATCCTCGAGAACCAGGCCGGCGGACTGCAATTCTCGGCACTGCGCCGCCGCGGCGAGGCGCATCCGATGGAGGCGGTCGGTGCCCGGCTACGCGAGCTGATGCCGTGGCTGAAGGAAAAACGACTGGTCGACCGAACGAAGAATTGATGGACCACGAACAACAGGGCGCACTCGGGGCTACGGGTCGCGGTGCGCGCCGGCGCCGGAAGCGCCGCCGGCGCGCGGGTCCGTCGCGCGGCCTCTACCTGCTGCCCCACCTGATCACGACCGCGAATCTCGCGTTCGGTTTCTTCGCGATCGTACAGTCGTTCGCTGGCCGTCACGATCTGGCGGCGCTCGGCATCGTGCTGGCGGCGGTGGCCGACGGGATCGACGGGCGGGTGGCGAGGCTCGCGGGCGCTTCGAGCCGCTTCGGCATGGAGTACGACTCGATCGCGGACACCGTGTCGTTCGGCGTCGCGCCGGCGAT
The DNA here is from genome assembly GCA_964587305.1 of uncultured Spirochaetales bacterium. Lineage (GTDB taxonomy): Bacteria > Myxococcota_A > UBA9160 > UBA9160 > SMWR01 > JAHEJV01. Next base: position 4,271 of record CAZPNB010000252.1, read on the forward strand.
GCTGGCGTTCGCGGCGGGCAATCTCCACGTGCTGGGCAAGCCGGGCTGGGTGATGGCGTTCACGTTCACGGTCTGTGCGGCGCTGCGGCTGGCCCGATTCAACGTCTCACCGGGCCGCTACAAGGGACGCTTCGAGGGCATGCCCTCGCCATCGGCGGCGTGCATGGTCGCCGCCACCCAGTGGTTCGTCTCGTTCCTGCGGGAGGCCGGACGAGTGGTCATCGACGTGCCCGAGTGGCTGGTGGCCTGCGGCGTGGTAGCGCTGGGCCTCTTGATGGTGAGCCCGATCCCGTACCGCAGCGGCAAGGAGCTCGACCTGCGCCACTCGTTCGGCACACTGGTGCTGGTGGTGATCGCGCTGCTGCTGGTGATCGTCGAGCCGTCCGTGACGCTGTTCGCGATCGGCGTCGCCTATGTCTTCTCCGGCCCGGTGGATTGGCTGTGGCGCCGCACCACCGGCGCGATCCTGGAGGAGATGCCGCCCTCCTCGGAGCCCGTGCTGGAGCCCGACCCGCGAGGATGATGCGATGACCGATCGGGTGCGAATCTTCGACACGACGCTGCGCGACGGCGAGCAGTCGCCCGGCTGCAGCATGAATCTCGGCGAGAAGCTCGTGCTCGCGCGCCAGCTCGAACGGCTCGGCGTGGACGTGATCGAGGCCGGCTTCCCGATCGCGAGCGAGGGCGATTTCGAGGCGGTGAAGGCGGTCGCCCAAGCGCTGCGCGGTGTCTCGATCTGCGGACTCGCCCGCACCGGGCGCGAGGACGTCGAGCGCGCCGCGCGCGCGCTGGAAGGAGCCGCGAAGCCGCGCATCCACACCTTCATCGCGACCAGCGACATCCACCTCGAGCACAAGCTGCGGATGAGCCGCCAGGAGGTGCTCGCGGAGGTCGATCGCGCGGTGCGCCAGGCGCGCGGCTACTGCGACGACGTCGAGTTCTCGGCCGAGGACGCGACGCGCAGCGACTGGGACTACCTGGTCGAAGTGTTCCGCGTCGCGCTGGACGCCGGCGCACGTACGCTGAACGTGCCCGACACGGTCGGCTACACGCAGCCCGACGAGTACTCGGCGCTGATCCGCCATCTGCTCGCGCGCGTGCCCGACGTTTCGCGCGCGATCTTCTCGGTGCACTGCCACAACGACCTCGGACTCGCGGTCTCGAACAGCCTGGCGGCGGTGGTGGCCGGGGCGCGGCAGGTCGAGTGCACGGTGAACGGGATCGGCGAGCGCGCCGGCAACACCGCGCTCGAAGAGGTGGTGATGGCGATCCGGACGCGCCCCGACGTCTACGCCGGGCTCGACACGGGGATCGTCGCCACCGAGATCTACCCGTCGAGCCGCCTGCTGGCGTCGACGATCGGCGTATCGGTGCAGCCGAACAAGGCGATCGTCGGTAGCAACGCGTTCGCCCACGAGGCC
>CAZPNB010000253.1:0-7154 GCA_964587305.1 uncultured Spirochaetales bacterium
TTCGTCTCGGCTTGAAGGAACGTGCGGGACAACCGGGACGACAGTTCAAACACCTTCATCAAATGTGCCGCGGCGCCGCGAGCACTTAACCAGCATCTTTCCGCGGTCGGTGGCGAAGTCGCGGGCGCAGCGTCGCCTCAGCAGTCCGCGGCGACCTGATCGGCGTAAGAGCGACGCGCCCTTCACCGCCGGGCAAGCGCCTCACGATACCGCGCGATGGGTTCCGCATACGCGAGTTCGACCCACTGCGGCACAGGTTCGCGGATCTTCACTACTCGTCCCCGTTCGAGAGTCAGGACGTGAACGTGCGTCGTCCCCGCTCTCCCCGAGTTGTCGAAGACCAGGGTGAGGTCGGCCTCGGCTGCCGCGAGCGGAATGAGACGGAGAGTGCGGTCGAACCTCGCGTCGATCTTGTCGGCGGGGACGGAGTGCCCACCCTGGTGAATTCGTGTGGCGACGCGCGCCTTGGCGAGGTCCGGAGTGCTCACGTGCACGTGATAGAGGATCACGCGAAATCCGCGCTGCTGGGCGTCCCTAACGAGATCGAGCTTCGACTCGTGGGAGAACACGGTTTCCGCCACGAACGTCCGCATCTCGGCGAGGAGGGTCGCGCGGCGCTCAGCCGCGAGGCGCGCCGCGTCCTCAACGTGCTGATCTTCCGTCCCAGGCCATCTCTCATGCGCGAGATCGTCTGCGTTTACGAACTCGGCGCCGGGCGTCGACCGCTGGAGTTGGTAGCGGTAGAAGCTGGTCTTGCCAGCGCCGTTGATCCCAGCGATCAAGTGAAGAGTAGCTTTCGATGTCACCGACGAGCGCGCGGCTTCTCGATGACTACGTCTCCTCGCTCACTCGCAGAGGCAATGGGATGGCCGCCCGCCCTGAGGTCTTTCAGAATTCGCTTATCCGATCCGTCGAGCACCTCGAGCTTTCGCGTGAGAAGGTCGACGTAGACGGCGTCTTCGCTCGGATTCAGGTCGTGAACGCTGCCCTGCCCGTTCAAGAGCGCGGTTACCCGCTCGTGGTTCAGCAGGCCCATCGCCTCGATCTGGCGCCCGAGCCGCGCCCAGTATTCCACCTGACCACCGGTCGACCGGTGCATGATCTGGCCCTCACGGCGAGCGAGTTCCACGAACTCTTCTGAGATCTTGATCGTCTTGGGTCCCGGCATCGGAGGGTGCCTCGAGTTGGTGTCAAAAATATCCTATCGGTCTCAATATGACACCCCCTCAATATGACACCCCTGTTGGGTGTGAGCTGGGCCGTCAGGCCAATTCAGAGAGGACAGGACTTTCCCAGCCTTTGGCACGAGCGTTTCATCTCGGCTTGGAGCTCTGGCTGGCCGGTTCCCCGATCTTCCGGAATGCCCGTTTTCGCCGGAGCCACAGGGAACTTGCCGCGTTGACGCAGCGCCGGGTGATGCCCTTGATCCGATACCAGATCCACGCGCGCGTACGCCACTGCGCGTGCATGATGAACGGCAACAGGTCCTCGACGCTGAACAATGCGAACGCCTGGACCCGCTCGAAGTTACGCGCAATGGCCAGCATCTCCTGGCGCATGGACTGGCTGTCCCGGTTGCTCCAGACGGTCTCCAGCAGCGCCGTCTCCCACAGCCAGCCGATCCCCAGCGGATAGCTCTTCGGTGCGTCGAGCCTGCCGTCCACCGAAAGGCGGTACAGCGCGGTTGGCGTGTCCATGCCGAGCGCCGTCGAGATGCTGGTCGCACGCACCACCCGTGGATCGGCCTTGATCAGGATGAGCTTCTGGTCCCTCGGGTCGCGGCGGAACTCGAGAGTGATGAGGCCGTAATAGCCCGTCGCCTTCACCAGACGCGTTGCCGCCTCGATCGCCTCCTCATCGCGCACGCTCTCGCAGTACACGTTCGAACCGAGCTCGTAGGGATGAACGAAGCCGCCACGGGAGTACAGCTGCAGCTTGAGCCGCTGCGTGCAATAGGTCAGGAGCGCCGTCTGGTTGCGGTCGACGACCATGGTGACCGCATAGCACTGGTTCGCCTCCCCCGGCACCACCTCCACGATCAGGGGATATTCGCCGAGCCGGGAAAAAATCTCGAGGCAGCTGGCGCGTATTGCTTCCGGATCGCCGCCGGCCACTTTCGTGCCCCGCCCGCTGCTCAGTTCGGCGGGTCCGATCGCGGGAATCGTCTTCAGCAGGTACTCGCGGTTGGCGAGATCGAGACCGGCAATGCTCGAGCGGAGATCCGCCTCGTTCCGCGGCTTGATGAAGGCTGGCGTGTCCAGACCGGCCTGCCGGGCGATCTCGTACAGGCGCTCGTGGTCCATCACCCGGCTCAGGATCTCCCACGGCGGTATCGTGAGAACGAACCGCTTCGACAGCGACTCGGCATGCATGGAAACCAGGCGGATGTACTGGTCGTAAACCGGGAAAATGACGCCGCCTTCCTGCTGTCCGAGGGACTCCAGGAACGGCAGAAGTTCCTCTTCCGTCGGCTCCACGACGACGGGTCGCCGCAGGTAGCGCGAATAGCACTCCTGGGTGACGGTCGCGGTTTTCACCCCGATCAGCGGGATCCCGGCGCGGGCCAGGGAACGGACGGCCGCCACGCAACGCGGGTGGCCGTTGACCCCGAGAACGATCGCCCGCAGCGGGCGGCTACTGCTCGGCTCTGGCTGGTCGGCGTGGCGCATGGTTGTCTCCGGGTCTCATCCCCGCATTGAATAGAGTACACGGATATCCCAGTTTCTGATATCGAGAAGCTGGCGGGCGCCTAGCACCCACTCCGCGTGGGGCAGATCGTTCCGGAGCGGGCGCACCAGGATGCAGGGGCAACCGCGGGCCGTATCCACCAGGTCCACCGGGACAAAACCGCGGCTTTCCAGCAGCTGGATCTCCGCGTCTGGGAACGAAGCGGTCCAGGTCACGAGTTCCGGGAATCGCCCCCAGCTCATCGCGGCGGAAAGCAGCGCGGAACGAATCCTGAGATCGGTCGCCTCGAGGTCTGCGATGTACACGCGGTACCAGGCGCCGAGATCGGTCGCCCGCCTGCTCAGCACCAGATAGCCTTCGAGGCGCGATTCTTCCCAGTAGAGGAACCGATACTCATTCATCGGATTGCGGAAACGCCAGTCGAGATACTCTCGGTCTCTGCGATACCGAATGCGACCGTCGTGGCCGAGTCGTTCGACCAGCCCGGCCATCGCGTCCACGCGCGGGCTGCTCTCCAGCGCAATGGGCGATGCCTGGTCGGGGCCCGAACCCGCTCGTGCAGCGTCCAGATGACGGAAGGGGTTGTGCTGATCGGCCGAAGCCAGCAAGCGCACCCAGTTGAACCTCCAGAGCACGCGTTGGCGCGCCAACACGCGGCTCAGCCGATGGCCGGCCTGCGCGCGCATCGTGACCCGGCCTGTCGGCCGGACCTGACCCGCGCTTCGCCACCCCAGGGTCAGCAGCCCGAGCATGTTGACGCGATTCGCGCCGCCGAGAGATACGAGATAGGGATAGCCGCTCTGGGCCAGGTCCTCCTCGGCCATCTTCATGATCCGCGCCACGAGCCCGCGATTCCGGTGAGGGGTCGAGATGAGGGCGTCGCCTGCAATCAGCACCCGGACGGCCCGCGTCGGCGTGCCCGCTTCCAGTGTCGCTTCGTGGAAGCCGCGCATGCCGACCGGCTTGCCCTGGTGAAACGCCAGGTAGACGAAAGACTCGAGCCGGTCAGGCGTCTTCTCGTATTTCCATTCCAGATACCGCGTGTTCAATCGGTCGTCCGAACTCAAGAGTTCCTTCTGGAATTCGGCGACCATGGCCTTGTGCTCCGGGCGATACCTCACGAGTTCGTACTCGGCGTTCACGGTCTCTTCTTCACGCTGTTGATCGCATATTACGCCCGGACCGGTAGCTTCGGGTCACCTCGTCCCTGGGCCCCGGGGCGCCTTTTCCTTGATGCTAGTGCCAGGGGCAGCCGTGTCCCGGCCGCCGATCGCACAATCGCAGGTGGCAGCGTAAACTGCGGATCGCTCTGGGCCAGTCGGTCCAGGCTGCGCAGTGACCTTCTGAGGAGCCGGCAGGTCGCGGCCCGCTGACGGAGGAGCGCCAGCGTGTTCCTCGATCGCGGCACGGGCCGGCTCATCGACGCCCAGACCGGTGCGGCCCATGACCGCGCCGCAATCCAGAGCGCCGTCACCGCTGGCATGATGCACTTCCAGCAGTCAGGCATTACCGCTGGCGACCGGGTGCTGATCCACTACGGCAACCGGCCCGCGTTCTTCCTGGATCTGCTCGCCGTCTGGCGCTGTGGCGCATGCGCGATACCGCTCGATGCACGAGCGACCGCCACAGAGATCGCCAACATCGCCGCCGCGACCGGGCCGAGGCTGTCCCTGTGGCACGACGCGCCACCGGCCCCGGCGGCCGCGGTCTTGGCTGCGGCGGGAGTGCGCGTCGTCACGGCGCACGACAGGCCCACGGCGGCGGGTGCGGCGCAGCAGGCAGCCGCGTTCAGGCTCGACGACGACGCGTTGATCCTCTTTACCTCCGGCACCACCGGGCAGCCGAAGGGTGTCGTGCACACCCACCGTACGCTGCTGGCGCGCTGGGTGGCGCTGCGGGAATCACTCGGCACCGCGGACTTCGAGCGGACTCTCTGCCTGTTGCCGACGCATTTCGGCCACGGACTGATCTGCAACAGCCTTTTCCCCTGGCTGTCGGGCCAGGATCTGTTCATCCTCCCGCCTTTCCGGACGGATCTCCTGCTCGGTCTTGGAGAATTGATCGACCGCCACCGCATCACGTTCATGTCGTCGGTGCCGCCGGTCTGGCGCATCGCGCTGAAGATGGCGCGGCAGCCGACACTCGGCAGCCTGCGCCGCGTGTTCTGCGGTTCAGCGCCACTCTCGAGACATCTGTGGCAGGGAATCCGCGAGTGGACCGGCACTCCGCGGGTCTGCAACGCCTACGGCATCACGGAAACCGGCAGCTGGGTCGCCGGTCTCTTGGACGCCGGCGTCGAGCCGGAAGACGGCCTGATCGGCCGCGGCTGGGGCACGATCGCGTGTGTCCGGCGCCGCGGCGACACGGCGGAACCGCTGGACGCCGCCGACGAGTGCGCGGCGGGCGAAGAGGGGTTCGTCTGGCTCAAGACCCCAGGCCTCATGCGCGGCTACCTCGGCCGCGACGATCTCACGGCGCAGGTCGTGGTCAACGGCTGGTTCTCGACCGGGGACATCGGCGTGGTGGACGGCCGGGGTCTTTTGTATCTGCGCGGCCGCCAGCGGGAGGAGATCAACAAGGGCGGCATGAAGATATTTCCGGCCGACGTCGACGCCGTCATCGAACGCCACGCCGGCGTTCTCGACGTCTGCACCTTCGCCTTCGAGCACCCGCTCTACGGCGAGGACGTGGGCGTCGCCGTCGTCCTGCAGCAGGGTGATCGGGCGAGCCTCGCCGCGCTGCACGCCTGGACGGCGAGCGAGATTGGCGCTCACCGGCTCCCGGCACGCTGGTACCTGCTCGACGAGATTCCGCGCACCAGTCGCGGCAAGATCAACCGCGAAAGCGTCGCGGAAAGCTGCGCGAAGCGGCAGCCGATCGGCCCTGGCGTTCTCGCCGGCCATGACACGGACGGCGGTAATTGAGACTCACGGCCCGGGAGAGGACATGACCCGCCACAGCGATTCGCGCCCACGGCTGATGCGGTTCCTGGCGGACACCGGTCGCGTCACGCAGGGAGCCCTCGACGCGAACTCGCCGCTGATCACCTCGGAGTTGATCGATTCGGTGACGTTGTTCGAACTCGCGATGTGGATCGAGGAGGAAGTGGGCCGGCCGCTGGACCTGACCCGAATCGCCCTGCCCGGCGATTGGGACACCGTTGACCGGATCATCGCCTTCGTCGAGCGGGAGCGAAACGGCCAGCGCGAGCAGTGAGTTTCGGATGCACGTCGACCGGCGCTACCGCCTGCTGCGCGAGGGCAGCTTCAAGCTGGTCACCACCTCGAAGGGCGACGCGCTGCTCTATGACCTGGCCAGCGACCCGGGCGAGACGCGCGACCTCGCCGCCGAGCGGCCCGAGGATCTCGCGCGCATGCAGGCGCGCTTCGCCGAGGTCGGCGCGCAGATCGGTCTGCCCGCCCTCGACGCGCCGCTGGCGGCCGACGGCAGCGCCCCCGAGCTCGACGCCGCCACGCGCGAGCGGCTGCGCGAGCTCGGCTACGCGGAGTAGTTGGACGGCGCAGCGTATCGATGTTCAGGCGATCGGCGCCGGCTCCACGGTGACCGGGGTACCGAATAGCACCGCCGTGCCGCTCGCCTTGTCGTAGGCGCGATCGTCGGTCAGCACGTTGGTGTTGACGCCGGGGTGCGCGTTCGCGACGCGCAGCCGCGACGCCGCGTCGTCGTGGCCCCAGCCATGCGGCAGGCTGACGACGCCCGGCATCAGGTCATCGGTGACCTCGACCGGCGCGACGATGCTGCCGACCCGGCTCGTGATCCGTGCCGTGCCGCCATGCGCGAGGCCGATCCGGTCGGCGTCCTTCGAACACACCTGGAGCGTGCAGCGGTCGCGGCCCTTCACCAACGCCGGCAGGTTGTGCATGAACGAGTTGCTGCAGCGCAAGTCGCGCCGGCCAATCAGCAGCATGCCGCCGCCACGCGTCGCCATGTGGGCGCGCAGGCGCGGTACGTCGTTGATCATCGCCGGTGGGGCCAGCTCGATGACACCGCTCTCCGTATTGATGACCTGCCGCAATCGCGGCTGCAGCGGCCCGAGGTCGAGTCCGTGCGCCGCCGCTTGCACCTTGGCGAGCGTCAGGCCGTCCGGTCGACGGCCGAACCCGTCTCCATATGGTCCGATGCGCAGCAACATATCGACGATGCGCTCCGGACCGATATCGCCCGCAACGTTCTCGACCACTTCGTCGACGGTGAGCCCCGGCCACGGGCAGTCGTCGTCCACCGCACCCTCGGCGAACTTGCGCAGGATGAAGTCGTCGATGTCCTTGGCGGGCATGCCACCCAGTCCCATCAGTCTGGCGCCGAGGTTCGACAGTACTTGCCAAGTCTCGGGGCACCCTTCTGGCGCTGGCGCCACCGGCCAAGACCATTTGGCGACGTTGCGTACGGAAAGAAGATACAGCCCGATCTCGTAGTTTGCCTGCTCGGCGGGCGACGGTGTCGGC
>CAZPNB010000254.1:0-2811 GCA_964587305.1 uncultured Spirochaetales bacterium
TGGTCGAGCGCTCGCTCGACCGCGCCCGCGAGATCACCGACGGCGGCAAGCGGATCGACGATCACCAGGTGCTGACCGAGCGCGTGGCCTACGCCGCCACCCAGACGCGCGCGGCAGCGGAGCTGGTCGACGCCGTGGCGGCCGCGGGACGCGGCGGGTTGGCGGAGGTCACGTGCGCGGCCGCGGTGGCGGATCTCACCCGCAGCCTGATCGGCCGCCTCGAGCCCTCGCTCGACGACCTCGGCCTCGGCGATTCCGCGCTCGAGCAGACCTTTCCCACCGAGACGCGGTCGGTCTTGCGCAGCGCCGGTCACGAATCGGTGTTCCGGCTGATCGGCCGCCACTGCGCCGAGACCCGCGGGCGCAACGACTGGCCGCTCGACGACCTGCACGAGCAGGTCCGCGCGGCGGTGCACGCGTTCGGCGAGAAGGAGGTCGCGCCCGAGGCGGAACGCATCCACCGCAACGACGACCTCGTGCCCGAATCCTTCATCCGCGGGATGGCCGAGCTCGGCTACTTCGGTCTCGCGATCCCGGAGCGCTACGGCGGCTCCGAGATGGGCAATCTCGCCATGGTCCTCACCACCGAGGAGCTGTCCCGGGCGTCGCTCGCCGCCGCCGGCTCGCTGATCACCCGGCCGGAGATCCTGACCAAGGCGCTCCTGCAGGGTGGCACCGAGCAGCAGAAGGCATTCTGGCTGCCGAAGATCGCCGCCGGCGAGATCATGGTCGGAATCTCGGTCACCGAACCGGACATCGGCAGCGACGTCGCCGGCGTGAAGTGCCGCGCCGAGCACCGCGGTGACGACTGGGTGATCAACGGCCCGAAGGCGTGGTGCACCTTCGCGGGTCGCGCGAACGTGCTCGCCGTGCTCGCGCGCACCGATCCCGACCCGAAACTGGGCGCGAAGGGTCTGTCGCTGTTGATCGTTCCGAAGGACAGGTTCGACGGACACGACTTCGAGATGAAGCAACCGGGCGGCGGACGACTGGTCGGAAAAGCGGACGCGACGCCCGGCTACCGCGGCATGCACTCCTTCACACTCCACTTCGAGAACTATCTCGTGCCGGGCGCGAACCTGGTGGGTGGCGAGCAGGGGATTGGCCGCGGCTTCTATCTCCAGATGGCGGGCTTCGCTGCCGGACGCCTCCAGACCAGCGGTCGCGCGTGCGGACTTGCGCAGGCGGCGCTCGAGAAGACCGCCGAATACGTGGTCGATCGCGTGCAGTTTGCGAAACCGATCTCCGAATACCAGCTCACCCAGTACACGCTCGGGCGCATGAGCGCGATGCTCGCCGCGTCACGCGCGATCACCTACGCCGCCGCCCTCGCGATGGACGCGGACGAGCGCTCCGCCGCTCCGCTCGCTGCCCAGGCGAAGCTCCTGTCCTGCGATATGGCCGTCGAACTCACCCAGCAAGGCCAGCTGATGCACGGTGGATGGGGCTATGCCGAGGAGTATCCGATCAGCCGATACGTCATCGACGCGCAGGTGCTGCCGATCTTCGAGGGCGTGAAGCCGGTGCTGGAGCTGAAGGTGGTGGGCCGGAGTCTCTTGTCAGGCTAGGCATCGGGAGCTTTCCCGGCGCGCGTCTCGCGGAGCGACTGGATCGTGAAGTAGAGGCCGAGCACGACCAGGATGCCGAAGCCCCAGCGGTTGAATGCCACGTGCTCGAGCATGTCCGGGTCCTGGTTGATCCAACCGTCGTAGCCGAACCACACGGCCAGCCCCCACAAGAGCACCGGCAGGAACGCGGGATGATCGAAGGGACTGGAGGCGTCCTCGTCGTCCGCCGCGTCCACGGCTCCACCGGTCCGCTCTTGCGCTCCTTCGTCGAGCGCCTGCTGCTCCTGATCTCGCTCGGTCATGCGACGGGCGAAGCTAGCGTACACATCCCAGCAGTGCCGTCGGTCAAGAGCCCTCCGTCCCGGGTGGCTCCCGATAGAGAGGCGACTCGCGGTACATCGCGACCAGATCCTGCACGAACACCTGAACCACGGCGGCGACGGGCACTGCGATCAGCAGGCCGAGGAAGCCGAGGAGGTCGCCGCCGATCAGCAGGGCGACGATCACCGTCACCGGATGCATCCCCAGGCTGCCGCCGACGATCTTTGGGGTCAACACGAAACCCTCGAGCCCCTGGACCGCGAAGTACCAGCCCACCACGAGTGCTACCTGCGCGCCGACACCGAACTGGAGCAGTGCCATCCCGGCCGCGGAGACCAGCGCGACTGCGCCGCCGACGTACGGGACGATCGCGAGCAGGCCGCTCACCACCCCGATCACGATCGCGAGGTCGATGCCGATCACCGCGAATCCCACCGCGTACAGGACACCGATCACCAGACACACGGTGAGTTGCCCGCGGATGAATCCGGAGATCAACGCATCGACCCTGGCGGCCTCGATGGCCACGCTCTGCTGATGGGTGCGGGGCACCAGCTCGAGGATCCCGACTCGGATCCGGTCGAACTCCACCAGCAAGTAGTAGGCCAGCACGGGGATGATCAAGAGCGATATCAGCGCGCCGACCGTGCCGGTAACGCCGCGAAGCAAGCGCTCGAGCAGCCCGCGTGCGGCTTCGAGCGGAATCGGGACCTCCCCGGTGCGGATGCTCTCGATCGCGTCATGGACCGAGCGCGGCAGGCTGACTCCGAACTGCTGCTCGATCCGCGGGCCGAGCGCTTCGATGCCCTCGTCGAGATACCTCGGCAGGTTCGCGGAGAGCGACGCGATGTCGCGCTGCATCGCCGGAATCAACACGAACGCCACCGCGAACAGCGCACCGCCCACCAGCAAGAGCAGCAGC
>CAZPNB010000255.1:0-3395 GCA_964587305.1 uncultured Spirochaetales bacterium
GGCCGTTGCTGCCGGTCGGGGCCTGCTGCGACAGGCGGATGCAGTCGAGCAACACCTTCCGCTCGACCGGCCGCGCGAGATCGAGGCGGCGGCGCACCGCGCGGGTGGTCGAGAGAAGGCGGTCGGTTTCGGCGAGATCGAACGGTGTGGGCATCGGGTCCTCCTGGACTTGGGTCGAAGATGGGACGGGTCGGAGTCTTTTCGCACGCGGATCCCGCGCGCGTCAAGCGGTAGCGCTCTCCTGCTTTACGCGCGCCAGGAAATCGGCGATCGACATCTCGCCGAGCTCGCCGGCGTCGCGCGCGCGCGCGCTCAGCGTGCCGGCCGCCTGCTCGCGCTCGCCGACGACGATCGCGTACGGGATCTTCTTCAGGCTGGCCTCGCGAATCTTGTAGCCGACGCGGTCGTCCTTGAGGTTCGCTTCCGCGCGCAGGCCGGCGTCGAGCAGCTGCTCGTGCACGCGCTTCGCGTAGTCGACGAACTTGTCGCTGATCGGGATCACGAGCGCCTGCACCGGCGCGAGCCAGAGCGGGAAGCGGCCCGCGTAGTGCTCGATCAGGATCCCGAGGAAGCGCTCGATGCTGCCGTAGCACGCGCGGTGGATCATCACCGGCGTGTGGCGCTGGCCGTCCGGGCCGACGTAGGTGAGGCCGAAGCGCTCGGGCATCGAGAAATCGAGCTGGATCGTGCCGCACTGCCAGGAGCGCTTCAGCACGTCGCGGATGTGGAAGTCGATCTTCGGGCCGTAGAACGCGCCGTCGCCTTCGTTCAGGTCGTAGGCGATCCGCTGGCCGTCGAGCGCGCCGCGCAGCGCGGCCTCGGCCTTCTGCCAGATCTCGTCGCTGCCGATGCTCTTCTCGGGGCGCGTCGACAGCTCGATCCGCACGTCGCCGAGGTCGAACTTCGCGTACACCTCGCGGAAGAACGCGATCAGCATCGCGATCTCACCCTCGATCTGCTCGGGTGTGCAAAAGTGATGGGCGTCGTCCTGGGTGAAGGCCTGCACGCGGTACAGGCCATGGCGCACGCCCGACAGCTCGCGCCGGTGCACGAGCCCCATCTCCGAGAAGCGCAGTGGAAACTCGTTGTGGCTGCGCGGGCGGGTGCGGTAGACGAGCAGGTGGCCGGGGCAGTTCATCGGCTTCACCGCCATCGGGCGGTCCTCGGCGACGTCCTCGTGCACGTGCTCCGCGTTGCTCGAGTCGCGCAGCTTGAGCTTCGTAAAGAACATGTTTTCGAGATAGTTGTCGTAGTGCCCCGACGTGTGCCAGAGCTGCTCGGAAAGCACGAGCGGCGCCTTCACCTCCTGATAGCCGCGCCGGCGCAACAGGCCGCGCATCGTGTCGGTCAGCAGGTGGAACAGCACGGTTCCGTTCGGGTGGAAGAACGGGAAGCCCGGCGCCTCCTCGTGGAAGCTGAACAGGTCGAGCTGCTCGCCGAGCACGCGGTGGTCGCGCTTGCGGGCCTCCTCGATCAGATGCAGATGCTCCTTCAGCTCCTTCTTGTCGAAGAACGCGGTGCCGTACACGCGCACCAGCTGCTCGCGGCTCGCGTCGGCGCGCCAGTACGACCCGGCCACGCTGGTCAGCTTCACGTTCCGGAGCCAGCCTGTGCTCGGCACGTGCGGGCCGCGGCACAGGTCGACGAAGTCGCCGTGCCGGTAGAGCGAGATCGTCGGGTCGCCACGCGCGCGGATGTCGCCGACGATCTCCGCCTTGAAGTGGTTGTGCCCGCCGTCGATCGCGCGGTAACGCGCGAAGTTCTCGTCGCGGTCGGGGTCCTTCACCTCGCAGCGCTGGAACGCGTGGTCCTCGGCGGCGATCCGCGCCATCTCCTCCTCGATCCGCGGGAAGTCGTCGGGTGTGATCTTTCCATCCGGCAGATGGATGTCGTAGTAGAAGCCGTCCTCGACGACCGGGCCGATCGTCAGCTCGGCAGTCGGGAACAGGCGCAGGATCGCGTCGGCCATCAGGTGCGCGGCCGAGTGCCGCAGCACCTCGAGCGCCTCCGGGTCTCTGCGCGTCAGCAGCGCGACGTCGGCGCCGTCCGGCAGCGGGCGCACGAGGTCGACGACGGCGCCATTCACCTTCGCGGCCACGGCGGCCTTCGCGAGGCCGGGGCCGATCGCCGCCGCGAGGTCCGCGCCGCTGGCGCCGGGCGAAAGCTCGCGGGTGCTCCCGTCCGGGAGCCGAACCTGGGTCATCGCGTTCTCCTGCGCGGGACGGACACGAGCCGTCCTCGCCGTGCGCCCGGTGGCAACCCCCACCGGGCCGAAGCGGTCTTCGAATACTAGAGGACACGAGGGGTCGCGCCATCGCAACCGGCTACACTGCGGCAGCTCGGGAGGACCTGTGCGCGCCACCTTCACCCCGGTCGAGTTCGCTGCGTTCCACCGCGAGGAGCTCCCGCGCCGCTTGGCCTCGGGCCACGGCGCGCTCGCCGCCGAGGACGACCTCTCCGCGATCGGCGCGCTCGCATTCCGGATGCCGAGCGGCGAATCGTTCACCTACCGGCCGCGAGCGGGTGGCGTCGACGTCGTCGCCGGCGATCGCGACGCGCACACCGTGATCGAGCTCGCCCCCGAGCTATGGCAGGACCTGGTCCACGACCTCGAGTCCGCTCCGGGCCTGCTCTACGCCGGGAAGGCGCGCTGTGCGAAGGGCGACGCGATGCGCTTCGTGCGCTGGGAGCCGGGCCTGCGCGCGATGTACCACGGACGCCCGGTGTTCCGGCCCGAGCGCACCGACCTGCGCGATCGCGCCGGCCGGCCGCTCGACCCGACGCGCGGCTTCGCGCTCACAGACGACCGCGCAGACATGGCGCACTTCCTGCGCACCGCCGGCTACCTGCTGGTGAAGGGCGTGTTCTCGGACGCGGAGATCCTGCGCATGCAGCGGCACGCCGGTGCGCTCGAAGCCGAGGCGTTCCACGGCGATAAGCGCTCCTGGTGGGGCAGGAACGCGGACGGAAACGACGTGCTATGCCGCGTCACGCGCTGCGGCACTGTCGCCGACCTCGGTGCGCTGCTCGGCGACCAGCGCATCACTGGCCTCGCCGCGCTCTCGCACGAGAAGCTCGTTCCGCGCGAGGAGTACGGCGACGGTATCAGCATCCTGATCAAGAACCCCGGCATGACCGAGGGCCTGTCGGACCTGCCGTGGCACCGCGACTGCGGGATGGGCGGGCACGCCTCGATGTGCCCGGTGCTGATCTTCTCGATCTACCTGGCGCCTGGGCGGCCCGAGACCGGCGAGCTGCGGATGCTGCCCGGCAGCCACGAGGCGTCGCTCGGCGTCTTCGAGGCGACCGATCCGCGCGCGCCGCGCGGCGTGTCGCTCGCCGCCGACCCGGGCGATCTGACGCTCCACTACGGCGACATCATGCACGCCGCGCCG
>CAZPNB010000256.1:0-3147 GCA_964587305.1 uncultured Spirochaetales bacterium
CAGGACGAACTCGTGCTCGGCGCGCGCGGCGTCAGCCGGGCCGATGCCACCGACCTGCGCTCCGCGGGGAACGCGCTCCGGTCCCGGCGCCAGCGCCGCGAGCGCTAGTGCAAGCCGCCGCAAGTTGCGCGCAGCGAGCCGCAGGCGAGCAAAGACCATAAGGCTGGCGGCATGATCGCCGCCGCGGTACCTCCTCGATCGAAATGGCGGGGAACGCGCGGATGGGGCCAGCGAGCCAGTCGGTTTCCCCGATCCGCGGGACCGGACCCCGTTGACCGAGGTTCATCCTTCTCTCGACCTGTTCGGCGTCGCGTGGCGCCTCGGCGCCACGCTCTTCTTCGTGCTGCTGAACGGGTTCTTCGTGGCCGCCGAGTTCGCGCTGGTGAAGGTGCGCGAGTCGCGCATCGATCAGCTGGCGAGCGAGGGCCGGCGTTCGGCCCCTACCGCGAGGCACCTCCTCCAGCATCTCGACCGCTACCTGTCGGCGTGTCAGCTCGGCATCACGGTGGCGAGCCTGGGCCTGGGCGCGCTCGGCGAGCCCGCCGTCTCGGTGCTGCTGCTCGCCGCACTCGACGCGATCGGCCTGCCCGCGGATCCCCGCGCGGGCTGGGTGCCGGTGGTCTCGCTCGGAATCGCGTTCACGATCATCACCATCCTCCACATGACGCTCGGCGAGCAGGCGCCGAAGATGTGGGCGCTGCGGCGCGCCGAGGCGACTGCGCTGCGCACGGCGGCGCCGCTGCGCGCGTTCGCGTGGCTGTTCGGCCCGTTCATCGAAGCGATCAACGCGATCTCCAACGGGATCTTGCACATGCTCGGCGTCTCCACGGATCTCGGGCAGGCGAACAGCCTCACTTCCGAGGAGATCCGCAGCATCCTGTCGCTGTCGGCCAGCTCCGGGCACATCACGGAGCGGGAGCACGAGCTCACCGCGAACGTGTTCCGGATGATCGAGCTCGAGGTGCGCCACGTCGTCGTCCCGCGCGTCGAGGTGGACTTCTTGTCGCTGGAACGCAGTCTGGAGGACAATCTCACTCGGATCCGCACCAGCGACCACACGCGGCTGCCCGTCTGCGAGTTCGGCCTCGACACGATCGTCGGGTTCCTGCACGCGAAGGACGTGCTCGACATCACGCTGCGCGGCGAGCCGCTCGACCTGCGCGCTCTGGTGACGCCGCCGCTGTTCGTTTCCGACACGATGTCGGTCTCGAACTTCCTGCTCGAGCTCCAGCGGGAGCGCCAACACTGTGCGGTGGTGGTGGACGAGCACGGAACGGCGATCGGGCTCGCGTTCCGCAAGGATGCGCTGGAGGAGATCGTCGGACCGCTCGGGGACGTATACGACGACGAGATCGAGCAGGAGCTGGCTCCGCTGCCGGGCGGGGGCTTCGAGCTCTCCGGACGCATGTCGATACCCGAGGTGACGGACCGTCTCGACTTCGAGCTGGCCAACGACGAGGACGAGAGCGAGGAGACGATCGGTGGCCACGTGACGGCCCTGCTGGGCCGTCTGCCGCGCAAGGGCGACTCGGTCCACGTGGGGCCGTACCTGGCGACGGTGCTCGAGGTGACGCGACGCCGGATCGGGCGCTTGCGGATGATCCCAGCCCCGCCCGACGACGCGGCGGAGTCCGCCAGCCCCGACCCCGCCACCTGATGGCGAACCCGTTCTCGATCTTCTTCTGGCTCGACCTCGTCGACATCGCGACCGTCGGCGTGCTGATCTGGCTGGCGATCCGCTTCGTGCGCCGCACCCGGGGACGGCGCGCGCTCACCGGGCTGACGCTGCTCGGGGGCGTCTACCTGCTCGCCCGCGCGCTCGACCTCCAGCTCACCGCATCGCTCTTCCAGGGGTTCTTCGCGGTGCTCCTGCTCGTGATCGTGGTCGTGTTCCAGGAGGACCTACGGCGGCTATTCGAGCAGCTCGGGACGTTGCGGCGCGGGTCGTCGCCGGAGGATCGCCGCGGAGTCGACAGCGCCGACGCGATCGTGCGCGCGGTGGCTCGCCTGGCGGCGAACCGCGTCGGCGCGCTGATCGTGCTCCCACAGCGCGAGTCGATCGAGAGCCACGTGGAAGGCGGCATCGCGCTCGACGGAAGGGTCAGCGAGCCGCTGCTCTTGTCGCTCTTCGATTCGAGTTCACCCGGGCACGACGGCGCGGTGATCCTGCGCGGCTCGCGCCTGGAGCGCTTTGCGGTGCACCTGCCGCTGTCCGTCAACCGCGCGGCGCTCGGGTCGGGCGGCACCCGTCACGCGGCGGCGCTCGGTCTCTCGGAGCGCTGCGACGCCACCTGCGTGGTCGTGTCCGAAGAGCGGGGAACCGTCTCGATCGCCCGCGACGGTGCGATTCGCGCGTTGGCGCGCGCGCAGGATCTGGCACTCGAGCTGCGTGCGCTGCGCGGCGAGCACGAGCCCGAGCCGCGGCCGTGGTGGCGCGATCGCGCCGGCCTCGACGCGGCGCTGGCCGCGGCGGGAGCGCTGGCGCTGTGGCTCGTCTTCGTACCGGGCTCGGCGCTCACCGAGGTGACGGTGATGGCACGCGTGAAGGTGACGAACCTCCCAGACGATCTCGAGATCGAGTCGATCGAGCCGGCCGAGGTGGAGATCCGGCTTCGCGGGCTCCGGCGCGACCTCGTGCTGTCGGAGCCCGACCAGGTGACCGTGCGCGTCGACGCCTATCTGGCGCGCCTGGGGCGCCGGACGTTCGCGCTCGACGAAGACTCGGTGCGCCGGCCCGACGCGCTCGACATCGTCGCGATCGATCCGGACCGGATCAAGCTGTCGCTGCGTCCGGCGTCGGCCGAGCCGGAAGCGGGTTCGTAGCGAAGCGAAGGCGACTCGATCCTCAGGCGGGCGACAGCCGCACCGGGAACGATTCCAGCGTGCGCAGCGCGGTGGCGGCGGCCCACGCCGGCGGCGGACCCACCCACTCGATCCGGGAGAAGCGCGCGAGCAGCGTCTCGAACGCGACGCGCCCCTCCATGCGCGCGATGCCGGCACCGAGGCAGAAGTGCATGCCCCAGCCGAAGCTCAAGTTCCGGGTCGCGGCGCGGCCGACGTCGAAACGATCCGCGTCCGGGAAGCGCTCCGGGTCGCGGTTCGCGGAGGCCAGGCCCAGGTGCACGAGGTCGCCTTTGCGCACCGACA
>CAZPNB010000257.1:0-3676 GCA_964587305.1 uncultured Spirochaetales bacterium
CGGTGATCTCGCGGGCGCGATCGAGCGCGCGCTCGACCAGACTCCCCGCGGCATCGCGCAGCAGGCGGGCATCGGCGAGGGTCGGATTCGTGCTCATCGGGGCCGCGTAGGATAGCGTGACGTTTGGATACAACCGGTCCCGCTCCGACCGGAGAAAGAAGGAAACCGTGATCAGCTCCGCACCGAATCGATCGTCGAGATCCGGCGCACTGCGCATCGCCACCGCCATCGCGTTCTGCGGTCTACTGATCGCGACGTCCGGCTGCCGCGGCCCGGCTCACGCGCGCCGTCATCAGCGCCACCATGGCTTCACGGGGGATACCGGGACGATCCAGGTGATCACGACCCAGCTCGGGGGCAAGAACGTGTTCATCCCCTCGACGATCGTCGTGACGTCCGGCCATCCGGTGAAGCTCTCGATCTTCAACACCACCGAGATACCGCACGGGTTCCATATTCCGGCTCTGAACCTCTCCGTCGTGCTGCCCGCGCAGGCGGAGCATGAAGTCGAGCTCCCCGCGCTCGAACCCCACCAGGTGCTCACGATCAGCTGCCACCTGCACACCGCACACCGCACCGCGACACTGGTGGTGCTGCCTGCGCGCAAGCCCTAGAAGTAACGGAGCAGCTGCTCGACCAGCCCCGGACTCCCAAACACGAGGCCCTTCTTTCCGTCCACCTCGGGAAGGGTCTCGCAGCGGCCACCGGCCTCGGGGACGAGGAGCTGCGTGGCGGAGACGTCCCAGACGTTGAGGTGCAGATCGACCATCGCGCCAACGCCGCCGCCGAGCACCATCGCGTGACCAAAGGCGTCGGTGTAGCCGCGCAGTAGCGGAATCTCGCGTGCCATGCGCTGGAACACGTCGGCGCGGTGGTACAGCTCGAAGCAGAACGGGTCGCCGTGTGAGACGATCGCGCGCTTCAGATCGCTCTCGGCGGACACGCGCGTGAGTCTTCCGTTCCGGTGGCAGCCTCCGCCGCGGATCGCGGTATAGCGCTCGTCGAGGGCCGGGAGGTCGATCAGCCCGAGCACGGGCTCGCCGTCGTCCAGGAGCGCGATCAGCGTCGAGAACAGCGGGATGCCGCGCGAGAATGCGATCGTGCCATCGATCGGATCGATCACCCAGCATGGTCCGGCGTCCGCGCCCTCGGCGCCATACTCCTCGCCGAGGATCCGGTGGTCCGGAAAGGCGTCTCGCAGCGTGCTGCGGATCGCCCGTTCGGCACCGCGATCCGCCTCCGTGACTGGCGATCCGTCGCCCTTCGTCTCCACGGCGACGCGGCGGAAGCGCGTCATCACCTCGATGCGCGCGCGGTCAGCTGCAGTCTGCGCGGCGCGCAGCGCGTCTTCGAGGGGCAGCGGCACGGTCGCGCAGGGTATCGCGCCCGGCTAGGCACCGCCCAGCTCGCGCAGGCGAAGGAACGGATAGATGCCCGAGCCGTGTCCGTCGCTCCACTCGATCTGGATCGCATAACGACCAACGGTCTGGATGCGCAGCGGATGCACGTCCTCCGGCACCGACCCGGGGTCGAGGCGTCCTTCCCCGCTCCACTCGTCGATGCACTCGGCGCACCCGCAGGCCAGGCGCAGCGCGCGCACATCGAGCGCGCTCTCCGCGCCGTCGGCCCAGCGGATCACCAGCTCGCGCGATCCGCGTTGCGCGATCTCCGTCGGCGTGTACGCTGCGCCCTTCTCCGCCATGGGGCGCATGGTAGACGAGAGCGCCAGATCGGAGCCGAAGATGCCCGACGCAGCGATTGCCATTCTCGGCGGAACCGGAGATCAGGGGCTGGGCCTTGCGCTGCGCTTCTGCGCAGCCGGGCGCAGGGTTGCGATCGGATCGCGAAAGCAGGCCCGCGCCATCGAAGCAGCCGCGAACGTCGGCCTGCAGGTTCCGGGCGCGAAGGTCGAGGGCCTCGAGAACGGCGGCGCGGCCGCAGGCGCCGAGATCGTGATCCTCTCGGTTCCGTTCGAGCACACGGCGGGCACTCTCGCGTCGATTCGCGAGCGCCTCGAGCCGGGGCAGATCGTGGTCTCGATGGGGGTGCCGCTCGCCACGGCGGTGGGAGACGCAGCCTCGCGCATGATCGGGGTCTGGCAGGGATCTTGTGCCGAGCTGGTGCAGTCGCTGGTGCCCGAGGGCATACACGTAGTGTCCGCGTTCCAGAACGTCTCTGCGCACCGTCTGCAGACGCTCGCGGATCCCGTGGAGTGCGACGTCGTAGTCTCCGGCGCAAAGGAGCCACGCACCCGGGTGATGGAGCTGTGCCGGTTGATTCCGGGTCTGCGTGGCGTCGACGGCGGCCCGCTGTCCAACGCGCGCATCGTCGAGTCGATCACGGCACTGCTGATCGGTCTCAACATCCGCTACCGGGTTTCGGAGGGGATCGGTGTGCGGTTCACCGGACTTCCGGCGCAATAACCCGCTCGGCGGGCATCACTCCTTTGATTCCGAGGAGTTGGCGATCCGGCTTCCGCGTCGGCGAGTCGGAGACGCCCGGTGACGATCAGCTCCGGAGTCAAAAAAGCGTTCTTGCTCAAGGGGTTGTGTTCCATGACTCGTTCAGCCACCAGATTTTGTGGATTCGCGCTTGACTCACTCCGACCCCAGGAGTACACAGCCCAGACGGGGATGAGACATGTCCTTCTGGCGGCCTGGGGGGGTTCGATAACAGGCGGTCGGCAGGAGGAAGCGAGCGGGTCTCCGGGATGGAGGACCTGGTACTTGTTCGGGGGCTCCGGGCGTTCTGGGGCCTCTCTCATCCCCGGGAATTTTGCCCTCGATCTCAGCGGTGCCGCAGGCACGTAGCGCAGGTCATGCAGATCGAACGGCGGCTCGGTTTGCACGCAAGAGGGTTTCGCGCACCGAGTCCGGCTTCCGATCTCGAGGTCGATTCCCAGACCGCAAAGCCTCTCGGCAGCGTCGTGGGCGCAGACCGCAAACCGCGATTGCCAACAGACACCGGGGGGGAGCCACCACCGCGGCTTCGAAGCCTTTGCAGCAAGGCGGTTCGTATCCGCGCGATCGCTGAGGTTAGCCTCCAAGATCCAGCCGGATGGCTGGCTCGCAATCAATCACTCGAGGGGATGTCTCGCTTCATGACCACGCAATCCACGACGTCGGACGATCGAGGTCACCTGCGCGCTATCGGCAGCAAGGGGCGCAAGGAGAGCCGCATCGCGAAGGGGCTCTCGATCGAACGAGTCTTCACCCGTGCAGGGGAAGACCCCTTCGACGCCGTCACTTGGGAGGTGCGGAGCGCCAAGATCGCCGGCGAGGGCGGTGAGGTCGTCTTCGAGCAGAAGGACGTCGAGATCCCCAAGAGCTGGTCGCAGCTCGCCACCAACGTCGTGGTGTCCAAGTACTTCCGGGGTCACCTCGACGCGTCGGATCGCGAGCGCAGCGTGAAGCAGCTGATCGGTCGCGTGGTCGGAAAGATCCGCGAGTGGGGGGACAAGTCGGGTTACTTCGCAACGCCTTCGGACTCCCAGACCTTCGCCGATGAGCTGACCCACGTGCTCGTGACGCAGCGGATGGCCTTCAACAGTCCGGTCTGGTTCAACCTCGGCGTGCAAGACACACCCCAGCAGGCGAGTGCCTGCTTCATCAACTCCGTGGACGACACCATGGAGTCGATCATGGACCTCGCCAAGACCCAGGCGATGCTGTTCAAG
>CAZPNB010000258.1:0-2578 GCA_964587305.1 uncultured Spirochaetales bacterium
CCCCGGGACGCCGAGCGACGCCGTGCCGGGCACCCTGCAGTACTGCGAGGCGCAGGCGTTCCCGACGGCGCCGACCGCGCCCGCGCGCACCCCGGAGACGAACTACTACCTGCACTTCGCCCTCGACAACAGCGCCGGCGCGGGCTCGGCCCAGCTCTTCAACAACCACATCCCGATCGACCCGGTGCTCGACGGCCTGGTGTCGATCACCAAGACGACGCCGTCGCTCAACGTGAGCCGCGGCCAGCTCGTGCCCTACGAGATCACGGTCCGCAGCGCGCTCGCCGTGGCGCTGACCGACCTCAGCATCGTCGACCGCTTCCCGCCGGGATTCCACTACGTGGAGGGTTCGGCTCGCGTCGATGACTCGCTAGACCCGTCAGGGCCCAAGCCGGTCGAGCCCACCACGACCGGCCGCGAGCTGGTCTGGACCGACGTGGGCGTGCCCGCGCTGGGTCAGACGACGCTGCAGCTCGTGCTCGCGGTGGGTGCGGGCGTCGGCGAGGGCGAGTTCACCAACCGCGCGCAGGCGATCAGCAGCGTGACCGGCGCGGCGTACTCGGGCGAGGCATTCGCCACCGTGCGCGTGGTGCCCGATCCCACCTTCGATTGCACCGACGTGCTGGGCAAGGTGTTCGACGACGCCAACCGCAACGGCACGCAGGAGAGGGCCGAGCGCGGCCTCGCGGGCGTCCGGCTCGCGACGGCGCGCGGCCTCGTCGCCACCACCGATCAGCACGGCCGCTTCCACATCACCTGCGCGGTGGTGCCGCGCGAGGACCGCGGCAGCAACTTCGTGCTCAAGCTCGACGGCCGCACGCTGCCCACCGGCTATCGCATGACGACGCGCCAGGTCCAGGTGCAGCGCGCGACGCGCGGCAAGGCGCTGCCGTTCCACTTCGGCGCGGCGATCGGGCGCGTCGTCGGGCTCGATCTCGCGGACGCGGTGTTCGAGCCGAACACCGCCCAGATGCGCGAGCAGTGGAAGCCGCGGATCGCGCTGCTCGCCCTGGAGCTCGCGAAGGCCGAGGCGATCCTGCGCCTGTCCTACGTCGCCGACGTCGAGGACGCGGCGCTCGTCCAGCAGCGGCTCGACGCGGTCAAGCAGGAGATCGCGCAGGCGTGGCAGGCGCAGGGGCGCGGCCCGCTCACGATCGAGACCGAGGTGTTCTGGCGCCGCGGCGCTCCGCCCGCGGGCTCGGGCGGAACGGCCGCAAACGCGCTGGAGTCGCTGCTTCCGTCGGTCGATGCGGGCCCGCCGATGCTCGAGGCTTCGCCCGGCGAGGCGGTCGAGCGGCATCTGCCGAGCGACGCGCCGTTCACGACCTGGGCGCAAGACCCGGACCAGCTCCAGACCCAGGCTGGCGACACGCTCGAGCAGCGCGAGGTGGTGACCGAGCACGCGAAGATCGTGAAGCTCAAGAACGTCGTGCCGCCGATCCGCTTCGAGTCGGGCATCGCGAACATCCCGCCGAGCACGATCGCGAAGCTGCGCGGCGTGCTCGACAGCATGCAGGATCTCCCGAACGTCCGGCTGCACCTGGTCGGTCACGCGGACGATCAGCCGCTGTCGGAGGCGCTGTCGGGCGTCTTCGGCGACAACCAGGGGCTCTCGCGCGAGCGCGCGGGCGAGGTGGCGGAGTTCATCCAGACCGCGCTCGCGCTGCCGCCCGAGGCGATCTCGTTCGATTGGGCGGGCGACACCCAGCCGATCGCGTCGAACGCCACCGAGACCGGACGCGCGCGGAACCGGCGCGTGGAGGTCGAGGTCTGGTACGACGAGATGGAGGCGGGGACCGCCGTCGAGGACGTCGTCGTCCGCGAGGAGATCAAGCGCGTCAAGATCTGCCGCACCGAGACGGTCTGCAAGCTGCGCTACCAGGAGGGCCACGACCGGCGCGCGCGCGTGAAGAACCTGATCGCGCCGCTCCATCTCGGCGAGGAGAACGTCCTGGTCTCGGAGGCGTTCGTGCGCCAGATCGGACAGGCGCTGCACGACCTCCGCGATAAGCAGAACGTCACGGTCAAGTTCATCGGATTCACCGATGATGCCCCGCTCACGGGACGCGCGGAGCGCATCTACGGCACCCATCTCTCGCTTTCGAAGGCGCTGGCACACCGCGTCGCGCTGGCGGTGAAGGACGCGCTCGACCTGCCGACCGCGGCGATCAACAGCGATGGCCGCGGCGCGACCCGGCCGATCGCGTCGAACCAGACCGAACGCGGCCGCGCGCTGAATCGCCGCGTCGAGGTGGAGCTCGGGTACGACGACCCGCTCCAGGAGCTGCCCGACGAGCCGCAGATCTGCCCGGATGCGGCCGGCGCCGAGCTTGTGACGGTGGTCTACGATCCACCGTGGGGCGCGACCCCGCCGCTGCAGCTCGAGCGCGGCGAGGCGCAGGTCCCGCCGGGCTACACCGACGCGCTGCGCCGCGGCCTGGGCGACGTCGCGGACAAGACCCACCGGCGGCTGCGGTTCATCGGCTACACGCGCAACGAACGGCTCGATCGGCGCACGGCGCTCGTGTATGGCGACGACATCGGCCTGTCCTCTGCGCGCGCGCGCCGCGCGATGGAG
>CAZPNB010000259.1:0-3977 GCA_964587305.1 uncultured Spirochaetales bacterium
GCGCTCGAAGGTCGTCCACGGAAGGAAATCCATGGCCTGCGCGAACAGCGTCTTGCCGGCATACATGGGCGATCCTCGGATTTGGGTTTCCGAGAACCTCGCCGAAGCAGCATCCTGCGCTCAAGTCGACACCGCACGAAAACAGGCGATTTCGCTCGTTAGATCAAGGCATTCTGCGCGACGACCATGCTCTCAACCGGACAGTAATGAAGCGCTGGAAGAGTTGTCCCGAGCATCGTCCTTGTGCTCGAGCACGAAGCTCACCGCGTGTTCAGTTCGATCAGAATCGAAACGCGAACCAGGCGAGTAGCGGAATCCCAAGACGCCCGGGTTTTCCAGGAACAGGTGAGCCTGTACTGCGCGTCCATAGGCGACGCCGAGATAGATATCTTCGACGGATTCCAGAGGGGCCTCACTCGACGCCGATGCGCATGCGAAGAACGCTGCTGCTGCTGTCACCTTCGCGAGATGCATGTGCGTCTCCTCATGGTTGACGTGCCGCTCCAGGCGTCTCGGCCGGATCCACCAGGCCGTGGTCACGCCAGCCGGTCCTCAGGAGCCAGGTCTTTGGGGACGCCACGTCCCGAACCGGTCGTTCCTCGAACATGGGCGGCGACCGCTTCCAGCCGTCGAACCACGCGCCCGAAGACGCGACATCGAGACGCACCGGCGGCGGCGCGCCGGTCCGCTGGCGCCAGTGCTTGCGCACGTTCAGGAGCACGTAGGCGAGCGCGTTCCTGACCTCGCGAGGTGTCCGCAGCACGCGCAGGTGGTAGCGCCCGAACAGCACAGGGCCCTTCCGGCAGAAGACCCGATTCACCGCCCGCGCCAACCGTGCGGCCACCGACTTCATCCCGCGCGCCAGGGCCTGCTTGTCCTCGGCCTCCACGACCAGATGCAGGTGATCGCGTTGGATCGAATACTGGCAAAGCCGGAAATCGCCGCGCTCGCACGCCTTGCGCACGCTGGCTCGGAACTCGTTCACGAACCGACGACACCGCAGCGACGGGACGTCGCTCCGAACGCGCAGCGTCACGTGGGATGGGTGGTGACGGGAAAGAGTCGGCCGCCTCACGTGATGAATCGGTGGTCGTGACGAGTCGGGCTTCCGGCCCGCGCCGGCACGGGACCCACCGTGACTCCGAAACTCCATCGTGAGTTGTCGTGAGGTTCCGCGCACGATCTTGATTCTAGCGGTGTTCTCGAACGAGTGCAAGAGTACCTAACATACTAACTAACATTAAAATCCAAACGGCGCCGGCCGCACGCGTTCACAATCACTTCGCCGCTTTCCCTGCCCGTGCAATTGCAGCACGGTCTCGTCTTGCGACCAGGCGAAGTGCTTCAGCCGACGGGCCAGTAGCCGAACGATCCGGCGGGCATCGCGCGCCTCGCGGCGCGATCGAACTTCTCGCCCATCCCGAAGTGGAGCGTTCCGGCGAGGACTGTCACGTGTTCGATCTGCGTGTGCCAGTGCGGGGACACCTCGAAGCCCTCCGGGAAGCGCAGGCGCATCGTGAACGGCCCTTCCCGGGCAGGGTCGCCTTCTCTGGGCGCCCTTCTGCAGAGAAGCCGGGCCTCCGCTCCACGGAACGTCCGACGGGACGAAGAGTCACATGCCGTTCGTTTGGCCCGCAGCGGCAGAGGCGGTGAACAACAGAAAGAGGGTGATCGAGAGTGAGGTCTTCATCGCTGGCTGCTCCTCGAACGCAAATGGAAGGAGGTTGTCAGGTCCCGATCCGGATCAGCCGCACGAGCGGCGCCTCCGGATCGCGTTCCTGGCGCAGGTCGACCTCGCCGTGCAGCGCCCACAGATTGTCGCCGGTCGCGTCGACCAGCACCTGGGCCACCTCCCAGTGGCGGGAGCCCGCGCGTGACAGCCGCGTGTGATGAGCGCGGCGCGCGTCGGGTGTGAACAGGATCGCGCCGTACTCCTCGCGAAACGGCGCCAGGGAGGCTTCGAACCGCGCCGCATCCCACGGCTCGTCGGGATCCGGGTGCACCCAGAGCGCGGCCTCCTCGTAGTCGCGCGCCGCGAGCGCGCGCACCAGCGAGAGTAGCTCCGAGCGCACGCGCGCGGTCAAGAGCCGCGGCTGCTGTGCGAGGTCGAAGCGCAGTGCGGGCAACGGC
Organism: uncultured Spirochaetales bacterium; assembly: GCA_964587305.1. Taxonomy (GTDB): domain Bacteria; phylum Myxococcota_A; class UBA9160; order UBA9160; family SMWR01; genus JAHEJV01. The sequence continues at coordinate 2,131 of CAZPNB010000259.1, forward strand.
TCGGCGGAAGCCGCGCTCGGCGACCCTGGCGCGACCAGGCTCTCCCACGCCTCGAGCAGGCTCGTATCCACGTCCGCGAGCGCTGTGCGCAGGAACGCGATCACGTCGTAGACAGCGTCGGTCTTCGCGGCCACGGGCAGCGTCTTCACCAGTGTGTTGTGCACCTGGCTCAGGTAGCGCAGCAGCAGGCCCTCGCTGCGCGCGAGCGAGAGCTCCTTCACGTAGTCGCGGAAGCCCAGATAGCGCTCGACCATCTCGCGCGCGATCGACTTCGGCCGCACGTTGTCTTCGCGCGCCCACGGGTAGCGTTCGGCGAACAGGCGGAACGTCTGGTAGAGGAACTCCTCTTCGGGCTTCGGATGCGTGACCTCCTCGAGGCGCCGCATGCGCTCTTCGTACTCGACGCCCTCGGCTTTCAGCTTCGCGATCAGAAGGCCCTTCGCGCGCCGCGTCTGCTCCGAGAGGATCGGCCGCGGGTCCTCCTGCACGGCCTCCACCAGGCTCAGCACCTCGAGCGCGTTGGCGTCCGAGTCCGGGTCGAGCGCCGCCGCGGCCTCCACCACGTAGAGCGACAGCGTGTCGTGCAGCGCGAAGTCGGTCTGGAGATCCGGGCTGATGCGCACCTCGCTCCCGCCGCCGCGCGTGCGCACCAGCAGGACCACGCCGGCCGCGACCAGCGAGCGGAACAGCGCCGCGGCGCGGCGCCGCTGGCGCGCCTTCGACGCGGTGCTCTCGTGTGAGCGATTCACCAGCCGGATCACCGCCGCGTAGTCGGCGCCGGCCTCGCGCTGCAGCACGCCGAGGATCACGCCGTGGCTGACCTCGAACTGCGAGCGCAGCGCCTCGGGTAGACGGCGGACCAGCTGCTCGAACGTGTCCTGGCTCCACGGCACGAAGTCGGGCGGCGGCTTCTTCTTCACGGCCTTGCGCCCGCCGTCTCGCTTCTGCGCGAGGCGGCGGTTCTCGATCACGTGCTCCGGCGCCTGGCACACGACGCAGCCGCGGTCGTCGAAGCCCTTGCGCCCGGCGCGCCCGGCGATCTGGTGGAACTCTCGCGCTCGCAGGATGCCGACCTTCTCGCCGTCGAACTTCGAGAGCCGGTTCAGCACCACGGTGCGGATCGGCACGTTCACGCCGACGCCGAGCGTGTCGGTGCCGAAGATCACCCGGAGCAGGCCCTGCTGCGCGAGCTGCTCGACGAGCAGGCGGTACTTCGGCAAGAGGCCCGCATGGTGCACGCCGACGCCGTGGGAGAGGAAGCGCTTCACGTCGCGGCCGTAGCCGGTGTCGAAGCGGAAGCCGCGGATCGCGTCGCCGATCGCGTTGCGCGCCTCGCGCGACGCCAGGTTTGCGCTGGTGGCTCCCTGCGCGAGCTCGCCGCACTCGCGCTGCGTGAAGTTCACGACGTAGACGGGAGCGAGGTCGCGAGCCACCAGGTCTTCGAGCGTCTCGTGGAGCGGCGTCTCGCGGTACTCGAATTCGAGCGGAACCGGGCGCACGTCGGAGTGCACGTGGGCGACGCCGCGGCCGGTGAACGCGGCGAGCTGCTCCTCGATCGACGCGGTGTTCCCGATCGTCGCCGACATCAACAGGAACTGGCTGTGGCGCAGCACGAGCAGCGGCAGCTGCCACGCCATCCCGCGCTCGCGGTCGTCGTAGTAGTGGAACTCGTCGAGCACGACGCAAGGGGCATCGGTGCTCTCCCCGCCGCGCAGCGCCATGTTGGCGAGCACTTCGGTGGTGCAGCAGATGACGGGCGCTGTCGGGTTGATGCTCGCGTCGCCGGTCAGCATGCCCACCCGGTCGGCCCCGAACTCCTCGCACAGCGCGAAGAACTTCTCGCTGAC
>CAZPNB010000260.1:0-4763 GCA_964587305.1 uncultured Spirochaetales bacterium
CCCGAACCGCTCCCAGCTGGAGGCCCAGCGGGGTGAGCGCGCGCCCCAGTTTGATGCGGGACAACCGCACGCGCCAGTAGGTGTCGGGGGAGTCCTCCTCGTGATCGACCTCGCGGCTGCGCAGGTAGGGCAGCGCATCGCCCCAGACTTCCTCGGCGCTGGCCGTGCGCCCGCCGGACGCCGAGTGGAACGCCGCGAGGATCGGCTCGCCGTTCCAGATGAGCACCTCGGAGCGCGTCTCGGCCACCGCGCGCGCGACGGCCCGGTTCTCGGCAGCCATTCCGCCGTATACCTGATCGGCCGTGCCCGCCTCGACATCGAAGCCGTCGGCCTGGTGCCGCGCGCGCTGGTACAGCGCGTAGGTGCGCGTGACCACCGCCTGCGCGCGCAGCGTGTCGGCCGCCCAACGGCTGTAGACCTCGCGACTCAGCGTTCCGGCCACGTAGGCCTCGAGCGGGACGCGATTGATCACCCGCATCCCGGACGCGCTCCGCTCCACCGCGACGCTGCCCCGCACCCAGTGGCTGCCGGCGCGATGGGGCCCCGGCCCCGGCGCCACCCAGCGCCGGCCGATCGGACGATCGTCGACGCGCAGCCCGGCGCCGTCGGGCGCGACGCGAGCCCCCGCAACCCGGACCGGTGCGTCCGTCTCGAGCAGCAGCACGCGCAGATCCTGGCCGGCTGCGGCGGTCGCGAGGCAGAGCACCGCCGAGACCCCGGCCAGCCATCGCGCGCCACCTCTGCGCGCTGCGCGTCGCTGCGCTCGGCCTTCGGCCGCTTGCACTAGCGCCCCGCGGCGCGACGCAGATCGTCGGCGCGCGAGGTGTCCTCCCACGGAAAGCCCTGGTCCTCCCGGCCGAAATGGCCGTGATACGCCGTCGCCCGGTAGATCGGTCGCCGCAGGTCGAGTGTCTCGATGATGCCGCGCGGCGTGAGGTCGAAGTGGTCGCGCACGAGACGCTCGAGGCGATCGACGTCGAGCGAGGACGTGCCAAACGTGTCGACGCGGATCGACACCGGCTCTGCGACACCGATCGCGTAGGCGAGCTGCACCTCGGCGCGCCGCGCGATGCCCGCCTTCACCAGGTTCTTCGCGACCCAGCGCGCGGCATAGGCGGCGCTGCGGTCGACCTTCGACGGGTCCTTGCCGGAGAATGCCCCGCCGCCGTGGCGGCCCATCCCACCGTAGGTGTCGACGATGATCTTGCGGCCGGTCAGGCCGGCATCGCCCATCGGACCGCCGACCACGAAGCGACCGGTCGGATTGACGTGCATCACGGTCCGGGCGTCGATCCAGTCCACCGGGAGCGCCGCGCGGATCACCTGATCGATGACGTCCGCGCGCAGCGTGTCGTAGCTGACGTCGGGTGCGTGTTGCGTGGACAGCACGATCGCGCTGATCCGGACTGGGGCGCCGTCCGCGTACTCGACCGTCACCTGCGACTTCGCGTCGGGTCGCAGGTACGGCAGCTTGTTGGTCTCGAAGAGCTCGCGATGCCGCTCGATCATCCGGTGCGCCAGCCGGATCGGGGCCGGCATCAGCTCGGGCGTCTCGTCGCAGGCGTAACCGAACATCATCCCCTGATCGCCGGCGCCCTGCTCCTTGTGCAGCCCCTCGCCTTCGGTGACCCCGATCGAGATGTCGGGCGACTGGCGGCCCAGCGCCACCTGCACGGCGCAGGTCGAGGCGTCGAACCCCATGTCCGAGCTCGTGTAGCCGATAAAGCGCACCACGTCGCGGACGAGCGCCGGAAAGTCCACCTCGGCCCGGGTCGTGACTTCACCCGCGAGCAGCACCATACCGGTGGTGGTCAGCGTCTCACAGGCGACCCGCGAGCCGGGGTCCTCCTCGAGCATCGCGTCGAGCACCGCGTCTGAGATCTGGTCGCACATCTTGTCGGGATGGCCCATCGAGACCGACTCGGAGGTGAACAGCTGGCGCGACATGCGGGTGTCTCCTCGAATCAGGACGCAACGGCGGGTCGGAGCGGATCGCGGTCGACCCGGCGAGGCCGCGGAAGATCGGCACTCTAGGCGACGGCCGGGGTGGTTTCAAACCAAAGCACCCCCGCCCGCGACCGGTTCGGGGTTCACACCACGCCCCTCGATCAGCCCCCCGAGCGCTTCCACCGCGTCGGCCGCATCGGCGCCCTCGGCGCGGATGCGCAGCCGGGTCCCGCGGCCTGCCGCGAGCGAGAGCAGCGACAGGATGCTGCGGCCGTCCACCCAGTCTGCCTCTCCTTCTGCTCGGGTCACCTCGATCTGGGCCTCGAAGCGCTTGGCCATCATCACGAACAGACCCGCTGGACGCGCGTGCAGACCGAGCTCGGCGTGCACCGTGAAGATGCGCTCGCAACACGCGTCGCCGCTCATTGCCCCTCGTCCGGAAGGAGCTCGCTCGCCACCGAGATGTTGCGCTGCCCGTAGCTCTTGATGAACACCGCGAGCTCGTCGAGCGGCTTATCTTCGCCGAGCGTCGCGAGCTTGATCAGCATCGGGAGATTCAGGCCGGTGACCACCTCGACGCGATGCTCATCGAGGAACGACAGCGCGATGTTCGAAGGCGTCCCTCCGAACATATCGGTCAGCACGAGAACGCCGTGCCCGCGATCCGCCGCCTTGAGAGCGTCCTGGATCCGCCTGCGCATCTCTTCCACCGACTGGGTCGGCTCGACGGATACGGAGAGGAATTCGGGCGCGTCGGGCACGATCAGGCGCAGCGCCTGCAGGAACTCCTCTCCCAGCCGGTAATGGGTCACGATCACGATGCCCGGCCTCATAGGATCTTCTCCAGGTCGCGATGCTCGACGTTCACCTCGCGGCCGTCCGCCCGCAGTGCGGCGGCCACGGCCGCCACCACCGCGACCGAACGGTGCTGCCCCCCGGTGCAGCCCACGCCGATCGTCACGTAGGCTTTTCCCTCACTGTCGTAGAGGGGTAGCAGGAAGCGCAACCAGTCGCGCAGGCGGTCGAAGAACGCCGCCCCGCGCGTCGATTTCAGCACGTACTCGGACACCAGCGCGTCGCGGCCGGTGCGATTGCGCAGATCGGCTTCGAAGTAGGGGTTGGGCAGGAATCGCACGTCGAAGAGCAGCTCCAGGGCTTCCGGGGTGCCGTAGCGGAATCCGAACGAGACCAGGTTCACCACCGTGGAACGGGGCTGGCCCGAGACAACCTGCACCACGGCCGCCTTGAGCTGATGCACGTTCAGCTGGCTGGTGTCGATCGAGCGGTCGGCGAGCGCCGCGACATCGCGCAGCAGCTGCCGCTCCGCGGCGACCCCGCGCTCGACCGAGCCATCGGGGGAGAGCGGGTGAACGCGCCGCGTCTCGCGATAGCGGCGCACCAGCACCTGGTCCGTGCTGTCCAGGAAGATCAGGCGCACCGCGTGTCCCGCCTCGCGGACGCGCGCCAGCACGGCGGGCATCGCGGTCAAAAACGGCGCCTCGCGCGCATCCAGCGCCAGCGCGATCTTCTCGATCGGGGGCGTGGACTTCGCGCAAAGGTCGAGAAATTGCTCGACCAGTGGCGCGGGGAGATTGTCGGCGCAGTAGAAGCCGAGATCCTCGAGCGCCGCCATCGCCGTGCTCTTGCCGCTGCCGGACAGCCCGCTGACGAACACGACGTGAGCGCGGCTCACGAGCGCTCCGTGAGCCGCTGGAGCCGGGCATCGAAGCGCTGCGCCGCACCGGGTCCCGAGCGGCGTTGGTACTGGTCGCGCGCCGCGGCATCGACGATCGTCGCGAGGCTCGCCCCCGGCGGCGACGGCAGCACAACCCGGGGCACCGCCACCCCGAGCAGATCCTCGCAGTCCCGATCCAGACCGGTGCGGTCGAAGTCTGCGCGGCCCGGGTCGAGCCGGCACACCAGCTCCACCGCGGCCGACTCGCAGTAGGCGTCCGGACCGTAGAGCTCCGGCACCGACAGGATCCCGAGGCCGCGAATCTCGATGTGCGGGCCGACGGCTTCCGCCGCGCGGCCGATCACGTAGTCGCCCTCGCGCGTGAGTTCCACCGCGTCGTCAGCCACCAGCCGGTGGCCTCGCGCCACCAGCTCGAGCGCACACTCGCTCTTGCCGGCGCCGCTGGGACCTGCGAGGAGCACGCCCACCCCGCCGACCTCCACCAGCACGCCGTGGAAACGCATGGGTCAGAGTCTCTGAACGAGTCCCTTCCGTAGGACGCCGAAACCCACAGGCCCTAGAGCTTGGCGTCTTCTTCCTCGATCGCCCGGATGACGTCCTCCAGAGCCTCCCCGTCCGCCAGGCTGTGGCGGAACGCAGGATCCCTGAAAAAGCGGGAGATCCGGGCGAGCGCTTTCAGGTACTGACCGCCCGAGTGCTCTGGCACCACCAGCAGGAAGAAGTGGTGAGTAGGCTGACCGTCGATCGATTCGAAGTCGATGCCGACACGGCTTCGCGCGAAGGTCGCGACCAATCGACCGAGCCCGGCGAGCTTCCCGTGGGGGATCGCGACACCCTCGCCGATCCCGGTGCTCTGGAGCGCCTCGCGCTCCATCAGCACGTCGAGCAAGCGATCGGCCTCGATCTGCGGCTCGACCTTGGCGAGACTAGCGGCCATCTCGGCGAGCACTTCGCGCTTCGTGCGGACGCCGAGATCGAGGATCACGGCCTCTTTGACGAGGATCTCCATGATCTTCATCGGGAAGCCTCTGGCTGGAGAGCCGGCACTCTAGCCGACCTGTCGACGCTTCGTCGACGAGAGCATGTTCATCGACTCGCGGTATTTCGTCACCGTGCGCCG
>CAZPNB010000261.1:0-6829 GCA_964587305.1 uncultured Spirochaetales bacterium
CGCCGAGGCCCACTACAACCTCGCGCGGCTGGGTGAGCAGGCGGGCGACGAAGCGGCCGTCGTGCGCCACCTCGTCGCCTACCGTCGGCTGGTGCGCGAATAGGCCGTTCTCGAGTCGCGACAGCACCTGGTGCTCGATCATCGACTCCGAGTGGCCGGCGCTGCGCGCGGCGCACGAGGGTTGGCTGGCCGCGGGCAATTTCGATCGCGACGGGCGGCAGCACCAGCGCCTGGCGGACTGGATCCGCGACGCGCGCGGATCCGCCTCATGACGGCTCGCGGCGCTCGACGGTCTGCAGCAGCCACGCGCGCGGAGCCGGGAACGCCAGCGGGATCAGCATCGCCGCCAGCAGGATCGCGCCGGCCAGCAGCAGCCCACCGGGCTCGGCCTCGACGAGACTGCTCCCGAAGTAGGTGTAGAGCGCCGCACGGCCCAGCGAGCCAGTCGCGGCCGACGCCACGAACACCGGCAGCGCCATGCCCGTGACACCCGCGAGCAGTGGGAACGCGGTGATGATGCTCAGCGGGTACGCCGTGCCGAACGCGACGAACAGCGCACCCACCCGCGAGCCGGCCACGTCGAGCAGGTAGCGAAGCCGGACCGGCACGCGCGCCTCGACCGCGTCGCGACCGGCCCAGCGCGAGCTCAGGAAGAACGCCAATGCCGAGAGCATGAGGCCCGTCGCACCGTAGAGCGTCCCCTCGACCGCACCGAACGCGAGCCCGCCCCCGATCAATACGAATGCGGACGGAATCATCAGCGGAATCCGGAACGCGACGATCCCGACGAAGACCAGCGGTGCCCAGACGCCCAGGCCATCCACCACCGCCCGGATCGACCCGGCCTCGAACTCGAGCCCGATCGCGCGACGCAGCGCGAGGAAGACCGTCAGCACCACGCCCACACCGACCGCGAGAGAGATCCAGCGACGCCGCACGAAAGGGAGAGTTCCGAGCGAGCCCCTGTCTGTCAATCGCGGCGGCGACGCGCCGACGGGAGTTCGATGCGGCGTCGCTTCGGATCGGGCGCCGGTCGATAGAGGACCGCCGTGCGCCCCACCATGCCGGCGATCGCGCTGCGCGTGTCCCGAGCCAGCCGATCGGCGATCGCGCGTCGCAGGGCGCGTTCGTGGGCAATCTGCAGCTTCACGAGCTCGTGGTCGCAGAGCGCTCGGTCGACGGCGGCCAGGACCCGCTGCGTCACACCGGCTGCCCCGATCTGCACCACCGGATCGAGCCCGTGGGCCAGCCGGCGCAGGTGCCGGCGGTCGACTCCCTCGAGCTCGACGGTGCCACCGGCCGACCGCACTCGATCGCCCCGCTGTGAATCGTCCACCACGATCGCGAACCTACCACCTTGCAGCTCGTCTCCGCCCGCGCGGAAACGAGCGAGGCCCGCTCCTTGCTGTGCAGGGAGCGGGCCTCTATGGTGCGATCGATCTTTTCGGAAGGGATGCGGACCTTGGTTGTCGATCGTCTCGATCACACCACGGTGGCAGCGGAAGCGATACGGGGTTGGCTTCGAGCGAGCCGCAACGTCTTCCGCGGCCAGCTCCACCAGCGCGATCGTGCCCTCGTTTGCGCCAGCGCCATGCCTCCACACCTCCGTTTCCGCGAGCAAGGTACGCGTCCGCAGATCGCCCGGCGCCCTCCAAAAGAATGAATTCGTAGCCATGCTTTCATCCCCCATTTGGGGGATGAGCGAGGGGCATTCGACCCGAATCAAGCGAGGCAGAGCGCAGATTGGGCAACGCATCTCTGGTACTCACCGTAATCGGCGCCGACCGCCCGGGTCTGGTCGAGGCGCTCTCGGAAACCGTCGCCGGCCACGGCGCGAGCTGGATGGAGAGCCGCATGGCGCATCTCGCGGGCCAATTCGCGGGGCTCTTGCGCGTGTCCGTCGCCGAGGAGCGCGCGGCCGAGCTCGCGGACGCCCTGCGCGCGCTCGAGGCCCGAGGCCTGCGGGTGATCGTCGAGACCGCCCGCGGCGACGCCCCCGATGCGTCCGCGCCGCGCCTGCGGCTCGAGCTGGTCGGGCTCGACCGCCCGGGAATCGTGCGCGAGGTCTCGCGCGCGATCGCGGAGCGCGGCGTGAACGTCGAAGAGCTCGAGTCGCACACGAGCAGCGCACCGATGTCGGGTGAGACTTTATTCCACGTCGAAGCGTGGCTGCGGCTCCCGCACGAGAGCGCGGCCGACGAGCTGCGCGCTGCGCTCGAGAAGCTCGCCGACGAGCTGATGGTGGAGCTGTCGCTCGACTAGCGTTCTCGAATCTGTCCCACGCCCGACACGATCAATCGCACGAGCTCGCCCTGACGGCTGGTGTCCGTCTTCGCGAACGCGTGCTTGAGGTGGCTGCGCGCGGTATTGAGGCTCACGCCGCGCTTGTCGGCCGCTTCCTCCAGCGTGAGCCCCGCCGCGAGCAGGCGCACCAGCTCGGCCTCCGAGTGGGTAAGCTGATAGAGCTCGGCGAGCACCTCGGGCCCGGCGACGACGCGCGCGCTCGGATCGGCGACGAAGATCGCCACCACCGCGTCGCTCACGACATTCTTGCCCGGCGCCGCGAGCAACGGGGTCACCATCACTGCGTAGGCGCGCTCGCCGGACGGGCGGCTGATCGCGACGAAGCCCGCCGCGCGGATCTCCTGGCCCGCGCGCGCGTCCATCGCGTCGGCGATCAGCTTCTGGAGCGTCACGTTCTCGCGCGCGTCGTCGGCGGTCGGGCCGTTGCGATCGATCCGGAAGCCGTCATCCGCGGCGATGATCCGTTCGGCGCACTGGTTCTGGACGACCACGCGGCGCTTCGCGTCGAGGAGCACGAGACCCGTGGGCAGCCGATCGATCACCTGGGCGAGCGCGAGGCGCACGCGTTGCGCGCCGTGCACCGTGACGTGCACCTGGAGCGCGCGGCGCAGGTGCGGCACCAGCGCGTCTGCCTCGGCGAACTGCGCGTCGGTGAAGGGCGGCGCGCCTTCGCGGGGGAACACCGTGAAGCCCCCGATCGCCTCGCCGTGCTCGTCGCAGATCGTGTGGCAGATCGTCCACGCGGCAGCGAGCCCCTGTGGCTTCAGCCAGTCCGTGTACAGCTCGGTCGACGCGAGGTCGACGTCCCCGATCACCTCGCCGAGATCTCCCCAGCGATCCTTGAACTCGTACATGTACCGGGTCGACCACGGTGTGTCCTTGAACAGGTGCTCCAGCATGGTCAGCCAGTAGGCCTCGTCCACGCCCTCCGCATAGCGCGGCCCGACCTCATCGCCGGGGATCATGAAGCCCAGCATCGCCGGGGCTCCGGCAAAGATCTTGCTGACCCCTTCGGTGACCTGTTGCCACACGTCGGGGTTCAGCGCGGCCGCATAGATGCGGTCGATCAGCAGGTGGGCGCGCTCGTCCATGGTCCGCGTGCGGCGGTGCAGAAGCACCACCGGCACTCCCTTCCGCTGGGGAGTATCGCCGCACGGATTGGGGCGCGTCCAGAGCGAGCCCGGACCTGGCCGCGGACCGGGTGCGAACGGAGGGGCCCGTCCGATCCAGCGGACGGGCCCCGAGAACCAATCAAGGCTTTAGGAAGGGAGCGCGGACTAGACTCCTGCGCCGATTGATCCTCTCCGAGAGGGCTCTCTGGAGGCGACGGGGATCGATCGATCGGAGCGCTTGACTCCGAGATCTGCTGCTCCCCGATGGCCGTTTGCCCCTGAAGCCATCTTCGCCATCGTTGACCCTCCGGATGGATGAATACCGCGGCGCCGACTCCCGCCGCGCCATCTATCCCGATGAAATCGACATACTTTCTTTTCACCCATATGGGTGATTTTTCGATGAGCCCGCGGGGGTTTCCGCCCAAATCTGCCGCTTCGAGGGCTTTCTGAGCGAGTATGCTGCCTCGCCTCGCGCGCGAAGGAGGACAACATGGGCCCGCTGAACGGGTTTCGGCTACTCGAGATCGCCGGCATCGGGCCCGGGCCCTACTGCGCGATGGTGCTGGCGGACATGGGAGCCGAAGTCGTGCGCGTGGTGCGCCCCGGACCGGCCGCATTCGGCGGCCGACCCTCCCACGACCTGCTCTCCCGCGGCCGGCGCAGCATCTGCGTGGATCTCAAGCGACCCGACGGCGTCGACACCATTCTGCGTCTCTCCGAAAGCGCCGACGGCCTGTTCGAGGGCTTCCGCCCGGGCGTGATGGAGCGGCTCGGCCTCGGGCCCGATGTGTGCCTCGCCCGCAATCCCCGCCTCGTGTACGGCCGCATGACCGGCTTCGGGCAGGATGGACCGCTCGCGCTGGCGGCCGGTCACGACATCAACTACATCGCGCTCGCCGGCGTGCTCGCGCACATTGGCCGCGCGGGCCAGCCACCGACGCCGCCGATCAACCTGATCGGCGACTTCGCGGGCGGCGGCCTCTTGCTCGCATTCGGGATGGTGTGCGCGCTGCTCGAGCGTGTGCGCTCGGGGAAGGGGCAGGTGGTCGACGCGGCGATGGTGGACGGCGCCGCGGCGCTGATGACGATCTTCCACGGCGCACAGCAATCCGGGTTCTGGAGCGACGCGACCGGCACCAACATGCTCGACAGCGGCGCGCCGTTCTACGACGCCTACGAAACCGCCGACGGCAAGTACGTCGCGATCGGCTCGATCGAGCCCCAGTTCTACGCCGAGCTGCTCCGGCGGACCGGGCTCGACGCCGAAGATCTGCCTCCCCAGAACGACCCGGCGACGTGGCCGGTGCTCCGAGAGCGATTCGAAGCATTGTTCCGCACCCGGACACGCGACGCGTGGTGCGAGATCCTCGCGGGCAGCGACGCCTGCACCGCGCCGGTGCTCACGATGGCCGAGGCGCGCGTCCATCCCCACGCGCGCGCGCGCGAGTCGTTCATCGACGTCGCCGGCGTCTCCCAGCCGCGGCCGGCGCCGCGCTTTTCCCGCACCGACTCGGCCGTGTCGCGGCCGCCGTCGGCCGGCGGCGCCCACACCGACGAGGTGCTCGGCGAGTGGGGTTTCACCGCGGCCGAGATCGACGCGCTACGCGACGCGAAGGCGATCGTTTAGCTGCCATCCGACAGCACAGCCGCTGGAGCCACTCAGCTGAAGCTTCTGGCCGAGATCATCGACGCCCACACGGGCCGCGGGCCGCGGCGGCGCAAGCCGTAGCCGAGGAGAAGGTGAAATGGACGGTGTACTGGCCAGCAGGGTTGCGGTCGTCACGGGCGCCTCGCGCGGCATCGGCAAGGGATGCGCGCTCGAGCTCGCCGCCGCGGGCGCGGTCGTGTACTTGACGGGGCGGAGCGTCCGCGAGGGCGACGCGCCGCTGCCGGGGACCGTCGGCGCCACCGCGGCCGAGATCGAGGCCGCCGGCGGAGCAGCCGTCGCGGTGGCGTGCGATCACCGCGACGACGCGGCGGTCGAGGCGCTGTTCGCACGGGTCGACGCCGAACGCGGTCGCCTCGACGTCCTGGTGAACAACGCCTTCCTGATTCCGCCGGAGCTGACCGCCGGCAAGCGCTTCTTCGAAGTGCCGCTCTCGAACTGGGACGACATGATCGACGTCGGCACGCGTTCGGCGTACGTCGCGAGTGTCTTCGCGGCGCGCCGGATGACGGCGCGACGCACCGGCCTGATCGCCAACATCAGCTCGTCGGGCGCGGCGAAGTACGCCTGGCACGTGGCCTACGGCGTCGGCAAGGCCGCGCTCGACCGCCTGACCGCCGACACCGCGCACGAGCTGCGCGAATTCGGCGTCGCGGTGGTGTCGCTGTGGCCAGGGCTCGTGATCACCGAGCGGATCCAGAAGTATCGCGACCGGCTGCCCGACTTCTCGCACGTGCGCGCCGAGTCGCAGCGCTTCACCGGCCGCGCAGTGGCGGCCCTCGCCGCAGACCCGGACGTGATGCGCCACTCGGGGCGGGCGCTGGCGTCGCGCGATCTGGCCGGCCTCTACGGCTTCACCGACGTCGACGGCTCGCTGCCCGACGGGCCGCTGTCGGGGCGACCCCACGCCATGCGATAGGCGCGGATCCGTCAGGCGCCGCCGCGCGCCAGGCGCTTGCGCTCGCGCGCGAGCAGCCACGCGTAGCCGCCCAGCGTCCCGAGCGTGATCGCGTACGCGGCGATCGCGTAGCTCACGGCATGCTCTCCGCGGTGGCACGCGCGCGCCGCATCTCGACCTCCCAGCGCAGCGCCACGAGCCAGACGAAGGCCGCGAATGCAGCGAGGTTCGCCACCAGGAACGGGAGCCCCATCCCGGCGCCGAGGCTGCCGCGCTCGAGGTTCTCCGGGTGGACCGAGCGTCCCTCGGCGAGTTCGATCACGAAGTAGTTGAGCGGGATCAGCGCCGTGCCCGCCACTCCGTAGAGCGCGGCGAAGCGCGCGGTGCGCTCGCTGCCCGAGGTGTTGCTGCGCAGCAACAGATAGGCCAGGTACACGAACCAGAGCAGGAGCGTCAGCGTGAGGCGAGGGTCCCAGGACCACCAGTGGCCCCAGGTGCCCTTCGCCCAGATCGGCCCCGTCACCATCATCAGCGTGCAGAACACGACACCGACCTCGGCTCCCGCGACCGCGAGCTGATCGTAGATCTCGCGGTGCTTCCACAGATAGAGCACACCGCCGATCGCGGTGAGCACGAAGCCCAGGTAGGCGCCGTAGGCGAGCGGCGGGTGGACGTACAGGATCTTCTGGATCACACCTTGCGCGCCGTCGATCGGCGCTTGCGCCACCGTCCACGCCCAGGCCACCACGAGCAGCGCGAGCAGCCAGCCGAGCGGCCGCCGCACGCGCGCGATGCGATCGAGTGCCGGCGCCGCGGGATCGGACATGCGCGGCGAAGCTAGCGGAG